>CAIRYF010000257.1 GCA_903882725.1 uncultured Simplicispira sp. | reverse complement strand
TTGGCGCCGCTTGGGCGCTGGACATTGCGCCCGACCTGATAGCCGCCGGTATCAAAACCTTTGAGCCAGAACTGCCCAGCAGCGCCGCTGCAGCCCGTACCGCCACCCTGCCCCTTTAAGCCGCCCTGAAAGAATTTTATGGATGTCACCCGCACCCGAGCCCTGCGCGGCCCCAATCTTTGGAGCCGCAATACGGCGATGGAAGCCGTCGTCACTTGCGCCGACAACGAACGCGCCATGGCGCAAATTACCGGCTTTGAAGCGCGCCTGCGGGCACTGTTTCCAGCCATTGGCGCGCTGCTGCCCGAAGGCAGCGAGAGCGATATTTCGCTGGCCCATGTGCTGCAATCGGCCGCGCTGGCGCTGCAAGCACAGGCTGGCTGCCAAGTCACTTTCAGCCGCACCGCCTCTACCACCGAGCCGGGCGTCTACCAAGTCATCGTCGAATACACCGAAGAAGCCGTAGGCCGCCAAGCCTTTGCCGATGCACAGGCGCTGATTGAGGCAGCAGTTGCCGCAGCGCACTTTGACAGCGCCGCTGCCGTCACCGCTTTGCGCGAATTGGACGAAAGCGAGCGCATGGGCCCCAGCACCGGTGCCATCGTTGAAGCTGCTGCTGCACGCGGCATTCCGTGGCGGCGCTTGACGCAAGGCAGCTTGGTGCAGTTTGGCTGGGGCTCCAAGCAGCGGCGCATTCAAGCCGCCGAAATCGACGCCACCAGCGCTGTCGCCGAGTCAATAGCCCAAGACAAAGACCTGACCAAGCGCCTGCTGCACGCCGCCGGTGTGCCAGTGCCGCTGGGCCGCCCGGTCGAATCGACCGACGAAGCTTGGGCGGTGGCGCTGGAAGTGGGTCTGCCGGTGGTGGTCAAACCGCAAGACGGCAACCAAGGCAAGGGCGTCACCGTCAACATCACCGACCGTGCGGCGCTGGACGCGGCTTATGCCAACGCCATCGAATACGGTACGGTGATGGTCGAGCGCTTTTTGCACGGCCACGACTTTCGTCTGCTGGTGGTCGGTGACCAACTGGTCGCCGCTGCTCGGCGTGAGCCGCCGCAGGTGCTGGGCGATGACTTGCACACCGTGCGCCAGCTGGTCGATTTGGTCAACCTCGACCCGCGCCGGGGCGAGGGCCATGCCACCGCGCTGACCAAAATTCGCTTGGATGACATTGCCGTCGCTCGCTTGGCGGCGCAGGGCTTGGCGCCGGACTCGGTGCCAGCCAAAGGCCAGCGCGTCATCTTGCGCAACAACGCCAACTTGTCCACCGGCGGCAGCGCCACCGACGTCACCGACGACGTACACCCCGACGTGGCGGCGCGCGCGGTCGAAGCGGCGCAAATGATTGGCCTGCACATTTGCGGCGTCGATTTGGTCTGCGAGAGCGTGCTGCACCCGATTGAAGAACAAAACGGCGGTTTCGTCGAAGTCAACGCTGCGCCCGGTTTGCGGATGCACTTGGCACCGTCGTATGGCAAACCACGCGCCATCGGCCAAGCGATGGTGGCGCAGGTGTTTGCCCACGGGCAAGACGGCCGCATCCCCGTGGTGGCCGTCACCGGCACCAACGGCAAAACCACCACGGCGCGCCTGATTGCCCACCTGTTTAGCGCCCACGGCCTGCGCGTGGGCATGACCAACACCGACGGCGTCTACGTGAACGGTCGCCAAATTGACAGCGGCGACTGCTCCGGCCCCAAAAGCGCGCGCAACGTGCTGCTGCACCCCGAAGTCGATGCGGCAGTGTTTGAGACCGCGCGTGGCGGCATTCTGCGTGAAGGCTTGGGCTTTGACCGCTGCCAAGTGGCCGTCGTCACCAACATTGGCGAGGGCGACCACCTCGGGCTGAACTTCATCACCACTGTCGAAGACTTGGCGGTGCTCAAGCGCGTCATCGTGCAAAACGTCGCCCCCGATGGCTACGCCGTGCTCAACGCCACCGACCCCATCGTGGCGGCGATGGCCCCAGCCTGCCCCGGAAAAATCATCTACTTTGCCGCCGACCGCCACCACCCGGTGATGGCCACGCACCGCGCCCAAGGCAACCGCTCGGTGTATGTCGATGGCGACTCGATTGTTGCCGCCGAAGGTTCGTGGCGCGAAGCTATCCATTTGCGTGACGTGCCAATCACGCGCAATGGAAAAATTGGCTTTCAGGTCGAAAACGTCATGGCCGCCGTGGCAGCAGCGTGGGGCGCGGGCCTGTCATGGGAGACGGTGCGCCGTGGCCTGTCGGGCTTTGTCAACGACAGCGACAACGCGCCGGGGCGATTTAACCTGATGGATTACAAGGGTGCCACAGTGATTGCCGACTACGGCCACAACCCCGACGCCATGCGCGCGCTGGTGGCCGCCGTCGATGCCCTGCCCGGCAAGCGTCGCAGCGTGGTTATCAGCGGCGCGGGCGACCGGCGCGACGAAGATATCCGCGCGCAAACCGTCATTCTTGGCGCGGCGTTTGACGATGTCATCTTGTACCAAGACGCTGCCCAGCGTGGGCGCGGTGATGGCGAAGTGATTGCCCTGCTGCGCGAAGGTTTACAAAACGCCGTGCGCACCCGCTACACCGAAGAAATCTACGGCGAATTTACCGCCATCGACACCGCATTGGCACGTCTGCAAGCCGGTGATCTGTGCTTGGTGCTGGTCGATCAAGTGGAAGAGGCGCTGGCACACTTAGCGCAGCGCTGTAGTCAATCTTGACGGTGGGCAGCGGCACGGTGCAGGTGGTGTGCGCTGAATACGCCACCCGGCGCAAGCAGTTCAAGAAGACCCGCTTGAACTGGCGCGTATCCAATCCCAATTCGGCCAAGTATTCGCTGGGTTGGATTCCGTTCAAAGGCGGCCACGCCAAATACAAAGCCGGTCAAATTGTCTTTGCCGGTCAGAAATTAAGCCTCTGGGACAGCTACGGCTTGATGGACTACGAACTGCGCGCCGGTTCGTTCAGCCAAGACAGCCGGGGACAGCACAAGGTCGGGGCGGCGCTGCTGTTTGCCGTGCAGAGCGACTTCTTCGGCCAGTGCAAAGTGGTTTTTTTCGGGCGCTTTCCAGTCGAACAGGTGAACGGTTTGCGTCATTGCCCCGGCCTCGGTTTGGGCTGGCACGCCGTAGCGCAGCAGCTGGTACACGACTTGGTTGTTGCCCAGCAAGGCGCAGCCGGGGTGGTTGGCCTCGGTGCGCAGTTTGTGCAGCGCTGCGCTGATGTGCGCCGGTGCATAGCCCGCGCTGCGCAGGTACTCGGTCAGCAAACCCTCTTCGATGTTGCTGTTGCCCGCGCGGTCCGTCCAGTCGCCCAGATAGCGGTAACCCAGCTCGTCGCAGAACAGTTGGATTACACAGTTTTGCGTGGTGCGCTTGCGCCACCAGCCGTTTCATTGGCGTGTACTCCATTTGAAGCCCCCATTCATCCTCCCGCCATGGGCCTTGGGAGCCCTAGCGCATCACAAACGATTCACGATGCAGGCGCCACGGGCGCGGGCCACGGGCGTGTTGGTGCAGCGCGTCGCCCAGGCCTTGGGGGCCACAGAACCAGATATCTAACGCACTGTCACCGCCGCTTTGTAAGTCCTGCGGCGTCAGGCGCTGGCCTTGGGCGCCGTTGTGTACGGTCAGCTGCACCGGCGGCTGGGCTTGCGCGCACAGGGTTTGCAGACGTGCCAACAGCGGGTCGCATTGGGCATCGCGCGTGCTGTAGTGCATCTGCACCACAGCAGCGGCGCGGTCAGTGCGGTCAGTGTCAGTAGCGCGGGCACCCGGCTGGCGCGCTTCTAGCAGAGCCAGAAACGGCGTCACGCCCACGCCCGCTGCCACCCATACCTGCTGGCGGTGGCGCGCACCGGCACCGTCAAAACAGCCGTAAGGGCCTTCGATGTCCACGCGCTGGCCGGCGCGCAGCCGTTGGCGCAAAGTTCGGGTGTAGTCGCCCAGCGGTTTGATGACCAAGCGCAGCAGCGGCTCGCCCTCGGCGCTGGTGCCCAGCGCGTTGGGGGCGCTGGCAATGGTGAAGGGGTGCGCGCCTTCGCTGCCCTCAAAGCGCACAAAGGCGAACTGTCCGGCGCGGTGCCCGGGCCAGCTGGGGGGCATGGCGCAAATAACCTCGATGGGTGCGCTGGGGTCGGCGCTGGAGTCGGCCCTGTCGCCATCGACCAGCACTTGCACCGCCTGAATGCGCGCCGCATGGTTGCGCACGCGCCCAACCCAGCCGACCAGTGACCACACCGCCGCCAAGCTGCCCAGCGCCAGCAACGGGATGGTGATGGCACCCAGTGGCAGCGCCCAAAAGGTCAGCGGCATCAGCGCCACAGCGTGCAGCACCAGCGCCAAAAACAGCAGCGGCATGGCGCGGTGCAGCACGCGCCATTGCCGGTACGACAGCAGGCGCGTCAGCAGCGTCACCACCACCATGGCGATGAGCAGATAAAACGCCCACTCGCCCAAGTCTTTGGCAAAGCCTCGGGCGTCGGTCAGCCACGCCAGCACTTCGGCGTGCTCGGGTTTGCCGGTGCGGCCCCAGGTGCTTTTAATAACGCCGCCCAGCTCTTTGGCACCCCAGTGCCCCACGGCAGCAAGGGCGGCAGCGATACCCGTCCATTTGTGCAGGCGATACACCTGATCCATGCCGCCCATCACGCGCTCTAGCAGCGGCAGGCGCAGGGCCAGCAGCATGATCAGCGCCATCAGGCTGATGCTCCACAGCCCTGTCAGGTACAGCGCGTGTTGGCGCAGTTGCCACCAGCCCAAGGCCGCGCCTTGGGTGTTGACCAAGGGAGAGACGCCCAAATCTGCCGGCGCTACCGCCAGCCATGCCAGGGTAATGCCCAGCAACCAAATTCCCAGTACAAGTTTGATACGCATGGAGTCGCTCTTTCTTTCGTTCCACGCCATGTTGCCCAAGCTGGCTTGAACGAATACTGAAAGGCACGTTCAGCTGCGGTTCATGCACCTACTTGTTTTTTAGCGGATCAGCAGTTTGGGCGGCACAGTCAAGGACGTACTATCCAAGCAAAAATCATAGCTAATACCGCAGGCATTCATTGGGTTAGAAGCACAAAATACCCTTATTTCAAAAAGATGCAATGGCTTCTATAAGCCTAGGCCCGGTGGCATTTCCGGGCGAGTTGGTGCTGCTGGGCACCACGCTGGCGTTGACGCTGCTGATGGCAGCGCCGTGGCGCGCCACTCAAAAAGATAGCGCGCGCAGCACCTCGCCAGCGTGCGAGACGAGAAACAGCACCAGCCCAATCAGCCCGCCCACCAGCGTGCCGTTGATGCGGATGTAGTGCAGGTCTTTGCCAATGTTGAGTTCGACCAAATCGGCCATTTCTTGCGCGTCCCAGCGCTGCACCGTGTCTTGGATGTGCTGGGCGACAAACTGCGACACGTCCGGTGCCAAGCCGCGCACCCAGTCTTGAAGGCGCTCATTGAGCGCATGGCGCAGCGGCGCATCGCGCACCAGCGACTGACCCAGCCACTGACCCATGGCGCGCACGTTGCGCGCTACGGCGGAATCCTCGTCGGTCAAATCGCGCAGCAGCGCTGCCCGCATCCCACGCCACAGCTCTTGCACGTAGCCGCCCAGCGTGGCGTCGGTTTGCAGGTAGTGGCGCACCTCTTCGGCCTTGCGCGCCCAATCGGGGTCGGTTTGCAGGCGCTCTATCAAGCTGTGTACCGCCCCATCAAAGCGCGCGCGCAGTGCGTGTTCGGGGTTGCTGGCAACATCGGCCAGCAGGTTTTCCAGCGCTTGGGCCATCAGCGCGGCGCTTTTATTGCCCAACCAATCGGTAGGCAGTATTTTTTCTGTGTACGGGTGCTCTTTTTTGGCCCACAGCACGATAGTGCGGGCCATCCATGTGCGCGTTTCTTCGTTTTGCAGCGCGGCGATGATGTGTGTCAACGCATCACTCAGCAGCGCTTGGTGGCGGCCATTGTGGGTCAGCGCGCCCAGCACTGTGGCCAACGTGCGCGACAGGTCTATCTGACCAATCAGCGTGCGCACGGCTTTGTGGATCAAGTGCTCAACTTGGCGGTCTTGCAGCATCTCCAGCGCCGCCGCCGCCATGCGCGTCACCTGCTGGCCTAGCAGCTGTGCGTTGGCCGGCAGCACCAGCCATTGCGCCAAGCGCTCAACCAAGTCGTGGCGGCGCAGCAGCGCTGCCAGCGAGTCGGGATCCAAAAATTTATCGCGGACAAACCGCGCCAACTGCTCGCCAATGCGGTCTTTGTTGCGCGCAATGATGGCCGTGTGGCGGCCAATCAACGGCAGCGGCACGCGGCGAAACAGCGCGCGCACGGCAAACCAATCGGCCAGTGCGCCGACCATCGCCGCCTCGGCCACGGCTTTGAGGCCATTGAGCCACAGGCCGCGCTCCAGCACGGTGGTGGCAATGAACTCCACTGTCACCCCGCACAACCACGCTAGCGCTTGTCGTTTGACGCGCTGCAGGGCGACAGCGGGAGGGAGGTCGGTCATTGGGCTTATCGGTTTCAACGCGCTGGTGCGCCGATAGCATCCAGCGCCGTTGCCAACTGGCCCACCGTGCGCTCAACGTTGTGCCATTTGTCCAGCCCAAACAGGCCAATGCGAAAGCTCTTAAATTCTGGCCCTTCATCGCACTGCAGCGGCACACCCGAGGCAGTTTGCAGGCCGACGTCGCGAAATTTTTTGCTGCTTTGGATGTCCGGATCGGTGGTGTAACTGACCACTACGCCGGGCGCAGCAAAGCCGTCAGCCGCCACGCTGGCAAAGCCGCGCGAGACCAACAGCGCGCGCACTTGCGCGCCCAGCGCCAGTTGCTCTTGGCGCACTTTGTCAAAGCCGTATGCGCGCGTCTCCAACATCACATCACGCAGACGCACCAGCGCATCGGTGGGCAAAGTGGTGTGGTAGGCGTGCTGGCCTTTTTCGTAACCTTCGGCAATTTGCATCCACTTTTTCAGGTCGCAGGCAAAGCTGCTGCTGCTGGTGGACTCGATAGCTTGGCGGGCGCGTTCACTGAGCATCACCATAGCGCAGCAGGGCGAGCTGCTCCAGCCTTTTTGCGGTGCCGAAATCAGCACATCCACGCCCGTGGCGCGCATATCCACCCACAGCGCGCCCGAGGCAACGCAGTCCAGCACCAACAGCGCACCAACCGCGTGCGCAGCAGCGCTCAGGGCGCACAAATAGTCGTCTGGCAACAAAATGCCGCTGGCGGTTTCGACGTGCGGGGCAAACACCACTTTGGGTTGTTCGGCGTGGATGGCGGCCACGACCTCATCGATCGGGCATGGTGCCCACGGCGCTTGTGGGCCGTCGCCTTGCGGGCGCGCTTTGCAGACCACGGCGGTGCTGCCCAGACCAAGGCCGCCAGCGTCAAAAATTTGGCTCCAGCGGTAGCTGAACCAGCC
>CAIRYF010000256.1 GCA_903882725.1 uncultured Simplicispira sp. | reverse complement strand
TGCTGCCATTAACCACTCGGCCACCTCTCCTAAGGTGAACCCCGGATTATGCCACGGTAATTCTGATCTGTCATGACCGCGGCGGCAATTTGTTGCGCATTTATAGGCGCGAAAGGGGCTTTTCCGGCCAATTTCAGCGTTAACAGCCGCCCTTGCGGTCGCGCCAAGCCCGCGCTTGCGAGAAGTGCCCACAACCCATAAATGGCACGGGTGGGCGCAAAGCAGAAAGCGGTGACGGATGGTTGGCGGTTAACACCAAGTGCCGGGCCTCGTCAATCAGTCGGCGCTTACTCTGGGCATGTGCACCCCACAGCATGAAGACAGTGGGGGCTCCATCATTCGAGACTTTGCGAATCAGTGCGTCAGTCAGCACTTCCCAGCCGCGCCCCGCGTGACTGGCGGGCAGCCCCTCTTCCACCGTCAGACACGTATTCAGCAATAGAACGCCATCCCGCGCCCACGATACGAGGCTGCCGCCAGGATTCGGAAAGGCAGGAAAGGGATTGCCCAGATCGCGCTCCATCTCCTTAAAAATATTGCGCAGCGACGGCGGAATCGGTACACCGGGAGCGACCGAAAACGCCAAGCCTTCCGCTTGCCCTTGTCCGTGGTATGGGTCCTGCCCCAAAATCACCGTATGAACGCGCGACGCTGCTGTGAGCTCTAGCGCTCGCAATGGCTGCACGGGAAATACCGTTGCGCCGGCACTGAGACGCTCACGCAAAAAGACCAGCAAGCCTTGCCCAACCTCACCGGCAAAAAATTCGTCAACCAACCGCTTCCAGTCGGCAGCAACCAACCAACTCTGAGGGTCGACGTCCCGAAGCCTATGAGACTCCGCCTCGTCGAATAGCGGTCTAGTCAAACAACGCCGCCAGCGCCTCGCCCGGCTCGGGTGCGCGCATAAATGCTTCCCCCACCAAGAAGGCGTTAACGCCAGCAGATCCCATTCGGAGCACGTCGTCGCGGGTGTGGATACCACTCTCAGTTACCAGCAAACGATCTACGGGTACCTGCTTGCGCAGCGCGAGCGTGGTGTCCAGCGACACTTCAAAGGTTTGCAAATTGCGATTATTGATTCCCACAAGCGGCGTTTTAAGCTTCAGCGCCCGCTCCAGTTCGGTTTGGTTGTGGACCTCCACCAGCACCGCCATATCCAAACTACGGGCAATCGCCTCAAAGTCTTTCATCTGTGCGTCATCCAGACACGCGGCGATTAGCAGAATGCAATCAGCACCCATAGCGCGTGACTCGTAGATTTGGTAGGCATCGACCATGAAGTCTTTTCGCAACACCGGCAACTGACATGAGGCCCGCGCTTGCTTGAGATAGTCCACCTCGCCTTGAAAAAACTGCACATCGGTCAGCACCGACAGACATGCCGCACCGAACTCTGCGTAACTTTGGGCAATGTCGGCCGGAATGAAGTCCGCGCGAATCACGCCTTTGGAAGGGCTGGCTTTTTTGATTTCCGCAATGACGGCGGGTTTGCCGGCGGCAATCTTGGCGCGCAGGGCGCCTACAAAATCTCGGGTCAACACGCGAG
>CAIRYF010000255.1 GCA_903882725.1 uncultured Simplicispira sp. | reverse complement strand
TTGATAGCTACTAGCGCTTACTGTATAAAGGCTAGAGGCTTATTTTATTCAAAATTTTGGCTGATAGCCCCTAAACAGGCAGGTTGTCAGTCCACACGCTAGCATCCAAACCATGAGCACTACACATTTCGGTTTTGAGTCCGTAGATGAAAAAGACAAAGCGCGCCGCGTGCGCGGGGTGTTTGATTCGGTCGCGTCTAAATACGACGTGATGAACGACCTGATGTCGGGCGGCCTGCACCGCGCCTGGAAGGCCTACACGGTGATGGTGGCCAATTTGCGCGAGGGCAGTCAGGTGCTGGACATTGCTGGCGGCACGGGCGATTTGGCGCTGGCGTTTGCCAAAAAGGTCGGGCGCAGCGGCTGCGTAGTTCACACCGACATCAACGAGGCCATGCTGCGCACCGGGCGCAACCGCCTGATTGACGCGGGCGTGGTGCTGCCCACGCTGGTGTGTGATGCCGAAAAACTGCCGTTTGCCAATGCGCACTTTGATGTGGTCAGCGTGGCTTTTGGGCTGCGCAACATGACGCACAAGGATGTGGCGCTGCGCGAAATGTGCCGGGTGCTCAAACCCGGTGGCAAGCTGCTGGTGCTCGAATTTTCTAAGGTGGCCAAGCCACTGAGCAAAATGTACGACTGGTATTCCTTCAATGTGTTGCCACAGGTGGGCAAACTGGTCACCGGTGATGCCCAAAGCTACCGCTATCTGGCCGAGTCGATTCGGATGCATCCGGGGCAAGAAGAACTCAAGGCCTTGATGCAACAAGTCGGCTTTGGCCATGTGGACTATCACAACATGACGGGCGGCGTGGTCGCTTTGCATGTTGGAATCAAGTGTTGAACTGGGAGAATTGATATGAAGAAATGGTTGCCTGCATTGCTTGTGGCATTCCTGATGGTGCTGCACCCCCATGCGGACGCAGCGCGCATGGGCGGTGGTAAGTCGTTTGGGCAGCAGTCCAGCAACGTGACGCAGCGCAATGGCGCACCGGCCAACAGCCCCGGCTCGCCGACACAAAACGCCAACTCCACCCCCAACAAGGCCGCGCCCGCAGCGCCCGCTGCTGCGGCGCCCAAGAAGCCTTGGGGTGCCATGCTGGGCGGCTTGGCGGCAGGCTTGGGCTTGGCTTGGCTGGCGCATTCGCTCGGTATGGGTGAGGGGTTTGGTCAAATTTTGATGTTCGCGCTGTTGGCTATGGCTGCGTTTGCCATCTTCAAGATGGTGATGCGCGCGCGCAGCGGGGCCAGCAGCACGCAAGCTTCGGCGTCGCCGTTTGCGTTTCAAGGCGCGGGGTCTGGGTCTGGTGCGGCTTTGCCTGCTACCGCGCCGCTGCCGCAGGATTACAGCCCAGACAAGGTCGGCAACGACGCTTCGGCGCGGCCTTGGGAGCGCAACAGCATGGCGTTTGATACGCATAAACCAGCGGCCGGTGGCTCGATGATTGGCTCGGCATTGGCCGGTTCGCAAAATTGGGGCGTTCCAGCGGGTTTTGATACCGCTGGTTTTATTGAAGCGGCCAAGCGCAACTTTGCCACCCTGCAAGCGGCGTGGGACCGCTCGGATGTGGCGACGCTGCGATCGATGATGACCGATGGGATGTTGACCGAAATTCGCTCGCAACTGGCCGAGCGCGAGTCGCACCGGGGCGATCAGCCCAACCACACCGAGGTGCTGATGATTGAGGCGCAGTTGCTGGGCATCGAAGACTTGGGCGAGGCCTACATGGCCAGCGTCGAGTTCTCCGGCATGATTCGCGAAGAACCATCGTCGGGCCCCAGTCCGTTTCGCGAAGTGTGGAACATGACCAAGGCCAAGACCGGTGCCAGCGGCTGGTTGGTCGCTGGGGTGCAAGCCCTGCATTGAAATAGGCCCAATGCGCTGGGTGCGCAGTTCGATGAATAATCGGGGACTATGGCAACACAGTCCCCTTTTTCTTTTCTTGGCGGCGTCTTTGAGCGCATGGCCACACTTCCTCCACCGCCGCAGTGGCTTGTCAGCCACTTGCAGCCGCCGCCTTGGCTGGTACATGAAACCCAGCGCCGCGTGGTGCTGTTTGTAAACCACGTGCTGATGCAAGAAAGCGCCGCCACCGAGCGCCTGCGCCGCCAGCAAGGCCGCGTGGCGCGCATCCAATGGCGCGGTTTGTCGATGGCGCTGTTGGTGACGCCCGCCGGGCTGTTTGATTTGGCACCGGAGTTTGCCGTGCCCGATCTGCGCTTGCAGGCCACGCAAACTTCCCCTTTTGATTTGGCCCAAACCGCCTTGCGCGGCGATAAACCCAATGTGCGCATTGAAGGTGATGTGCAGCTGGCCGCCGACTTGCAGTGGCTGGCCGACAACGTGCGCTGGGATGCCGAAGAGGACTTGGCACGGCTGATAGGTGACGTGCCAGCGCACACCTTGGCGGCCATGGCGCAGCGCGGCGCTCAAGCGCTGCGCCAGTTTGTGGGTGCCCGCACGGCACCAGCAGCGCCTGCCCGCAGCGACTACCCAGTGACAGAGTACGAGCAAAAAGCGCTATGAAACGTTTGTTTCGCGGGGCGTCGATTGTCTGGGTGGTTTTTCGCTATGGCCTTGATGACTTGGTACTGAACAGCTTTCAGCGTCCGTGGCTGCACGCGCTGGCGCGGGTGTTGTCGATTGGGCGCAACCTGGAGGCACCGCGCGGCCAGCGCTTGCGCGAGGCGCTGGAGCGTTTGGGGCCGATTTTTGTCAAGTTTGGTCAGGTGCTATCGACCCGGCGCGACCTGATGCCACCAGACATTGCCGACGAGCTGGCGCTGCTGCAAGACCGGGTGCCGCCGTTTGATTCAGCCATTGCCATGGCCACCATCGAGCGCGCTTTTGGCCGCCCGGTCGATGAGATATTTGTCTCGTTCGATCAGGTGCCCGTGGCCAGCGCCTCGATTGCCCAAGTCCACTTTGCCACCCTGCGCGACCGCCACGGCCAGTTGCACGAGGTAGCGGTCAAGGTGCTGCGCCCGGCCATGCTGCCCGTCATTGACAAAGACCTGAGCCTGATGCGCATGATGGCCGGTTGGGTCGATAGCCTGTCAGCCGACGGCAAGCGCCTAAAACCGCGCGAGGTGGTGGCCGAGTTCGATACCTACCTGCATGACGAGCTCGATTTGGTGCGCGAGGCGGCCAACGCAGCGCAACTGCGGCGCAATATGGAAGGGCTCAATTTGGTCGAGGTGCCCGTCATCCATTGGGACTTTTGTCA
>CAIRYF010000254.1 GCA_903882725.1 uncultured Simplicispira sp. | reverse complement strand
GTCCAGTGCCACATTGGTCAGGCGCGCCTCGGTGACTTTGAAGGGGCGGCCTTGATCGGCTAAACGCTCGGCGTACACCTCGACATCCACGGTCAGCGAGGTGTTGCCAATGCGCGTGATATGGGCAAAAAACGATAGCAAGTCGCCAATACCGACCGGCTGCTTGAAGATAAATTCGTTCACCGCCACCGTGGCCATGCGGCCTCGGATGTAGCGCGCTGGCAGCACCGAGCCAGCCAAATCGACTTGGGCCATGACCCAGCCGCCAAAAATATCGCCATTGGCATTGCAGTCCGCTGGCATGGGAATGACCTTGAGTACCAGCTCATGGCTACAGGGCAAGGCGGGCGCAGGGAGGTGGGGCACGGTGGGCATGGGCACAATCCAGAAGTAAAAACGATTCAGAATTGTCCCCTATGCGCCACCACGGCGAGTCCGCTCCCTCCCCCACGCCCGCCACATCTGCCGACCCATCTGCGCCGCCGCGCTCCGACTGGGGCACGCTGGCGCGCCTACTGCCGTATTTGTGGCAATACAAATGGCGTGTTGCCCTGGCCATCGTCTTTATGGTCGCTGCCAAAGTGGCCAACGTCGGCGTGCCGCTGCTGCTAAAAAACCTGATCGACGCCATGGACGTCAAAGTGGGTGACCCGGTGGCTGTGCTGGTGGTGCCCGCCGGGCTGCTGCTGGCGTATGGCTTGCTGCGGCTGTCAACTTCGCTGCTGACCGAGCTGCGCGAGCTGGTGTTTTCTAAAGCCACCCAAGGCGCGGCGCGTTCGATTGCGCTACAAACCTTTGAGCACCTGCACGCCCTCTCCCTGCGCTTTCATTTAGAGCGTCAAACCGGCGGCATGACACGCGACATCGAACGCGGCGTGCGCGGCATCGAGTCGCTGATTTCGTTTTCGCTTTTCAACATCGGTGCCACGCTGATCGAAGTGGCGCTGGTGCTGACGGTGCTGGCGGTGAAGTTTGACGCTTGGTTTGCCTGGATCACGCTGGCAGCGCTGGCGTTTTACATCACCTTCACCGTGCTGCTGACCGAGTGGCGCACGCAGTTTCGCCGCTTGGCCAACGAGTCCGACTCGGCAGCGCACAGCAAAGCGGTCGATTCACTGCTGAATTACGAAACCGTCAAATACTTCAACAACGAAGCCTTTGAAGCCAGCCGCTACGACGAAAGTTTGCAGCGCCTGCGCGAGGCGCGCCTTAAAAGCCAAAGCACGCTGTCGATGCTCAACACCGGCCAGCAGCTGATCATTGCCATCGGCCTGGTCGCCATGCTGTGGCGCGCCACCCAAGGCGTGGTCGATGGCCGCATGACGCTGGGCGACTTGGTGATGGTCAATGCCTTCATGATTCAGCTGTACATTCCGCTCAATTTTTTGGGCGTGATTTACCGCGAAATCAAACAAAATCTGACCGACCTGGACAAGATGTTCACGCTGATGGATCGCGAGCGTGAAGTGGCCGACGCGCCCGGCGCGCCACCGCTGGCCGGGCTGGAGCAAGCCACGGTGCGTTTTGAGGGCGTGCATTTTGCTTACGAGCCAGCGCGCCCGATTCTCAAAGGCATCAGTTTGGAGATTCCGGCGGGCAAAACCGTGGCGGTGGTCGGGCCGTCTGGCTCGGGCAAATCGACGCTAGCGCGCTTGCTGTTTCGTTTTTATGACATTCAGCAGGGCAGCATCAGCATTGCCGGGCAAGACATTCGCCGCGTCACGCAAGCCAGCGTGCGCCGCGCCATTGGCATCGTGCCGCAAGACACGGTGCTGTTCAACGACACCGTGGCCTACAACATCGCCTATGGCCGTCCCGATGCCACGCAGGCCGAGATTGAAGACGCTGCCCGCGCCGCGCGCATCCACGACTTCATCGTCAGCACGCCGCTGGGTTACGCCACCAAAGTGGGCGCGCGCGGCCTGAAACTCTCAGGCGGCGAAAAGCAACGCGTGGCCATTGCCCGCACGCTACTCAAAAACCCGCCGATTTTGATTTTTGATGAAGCCACCTCGGCACTGGACAGCGCCAACGAGCGCGCCATCCAAGCCCAGCTGCAAAGCGCCGCGCACAACAAAACCACGCTCTTGATTGCGCACCGCCTGTCCACCGTGGTCGATGCGCATGAGATTTTGGTGATGG
>CAIRYF010000253.1 GCA_903882725.1 uncultured Simplicispira sp. | reverse complement strand
GGCACGCCTTGAAATAAATACTGGCCGGTACTCGGGCGGTCCAAGCAGCCCAAAGTGTTCATGGCGGTGGATTTGCCCGAGCCGCTGGGGCCCATGATGGCGACAAAGTCGCCGCGCGCAATGTCCAAGTCCACGCCTTTGAGCGCTTGGAATGCCAATGCGCCCTCGCCATACACCTTGGTCACGCCGCGCAGGCGAATCAGCGGCAGCTCTGGGCTTGCTGCAGCATTCACAGCGCTGGTGGCATTCATGGCGCAGCAGCGCCCGAGCGCTGGTCTGTAATGACTTGCATACCCTCTTGCAAAGCGTCGCTGCTGACTTCGGTCATGCGGCCATCGCTGATGCCAACGCCCACTTGCAGCGGCTGGGCCACACCGTTTTTCAGCAGCCAAATTTGGCGGGTTTTACCGGCTGCGCCCTTGTCTGCCTTGTCGGCATTACCACCGCCCGCACTGCGCCGCGTGCCGCTGCGCGGCATACGCGGCATCAGCTGCGACCTGATGCCGCCGCCCGATCCGCCCGCCGCAGCGCCTGGCACACCACCAGCGCCAGCGCCCGCACCCGTACCAGCCACCGCTGGCGTAAAGCGCAGCGCAGTGTTGGGCACCAGCAGCTCGTCGGTGCGCTCGGTCGAAGTGATGGTGGCGGCCGCCGTCATGCCCGGACGCAGACTCAGGTCGCTGTTGTCCACGTCCAGCCAAGTGATGTAGGTGACGACGTTGTCGGTCTTGGTCGAACCAAAAGCCACGCGGGTAATGCCCGCCGGGTACGGGCGCGAGGGGTAGGCGCTGACGGTAAAGCTGGCTTTTTGCCCCACTTTGACAGCACCGACATCGGCCTCGTCCACATTCACTTGCAGCTGCAACTGGGTCAGGTCTTCGGCCACCGTAAACAGCGTGACCGCTTGCAGCGAAGCGGCCACGGCGTTGCCGGGGTCTACCGTGCGCGTCAGCACCACGCCATCAATGGGCGAGCGAATTGAGGCTTTGGACACATTGGTTTCATCGGTGGACAGCGCGGCCTGTGCGTCTTGCACGCTGGCGCGGGCGCTGGCAACGTCGGCCACAGCACGCTCGACACTGGCACGGCCTGCATCCAACTCCGTGGCGGAAGGCACTTTGCCGCCCGACAGGCGCGCTACTTCTTCCAGCCGCGCCAAGTTGGCTTGCACTTCTTTCACTGTCGCCGCCGCTTGCGCTTGGCGCGCATGGGCAGCAGCCAGCGCCGCACGCGAGCGCAGCACTTGGGCCGACAGCTTGGCGGTGTCCAATTCAACCAGTATTTGGTTTTTCTTGATACGGTCGTTGACGTCCACCAGCACGCGGCGCACGGTGCCCGACAGTTCGCTGCCAATGTTGACCGAGCGCGTCGGCTGTAGCGTGCCGTTGGCCGACACTGTCAGCGTCAAATTGCCGCGCTGCACGGGTTCACTGACAAAGCGTGGCGCGGTGTTGGCGCTTTGCTGCTTTTGCCAATAGACGTAGCCACCAGCACCCGCCAGCAGCAGCGCCACGCCCAGCCACAGCACCGGGCGCTGCCACCAATGGCGGATGCGGCTGGTACACAGCAGGGCGTCCAAGCTAGAAGCGGAGGCGGAGGCGGTTATTTTTTCAGCAGAAGTCATAGCAAGTCATTGCAAGTCATTGCAAATCAGCCTCAGGGGCAGACAAAAGTTCTTCGGGCTGCCAGCCGCCGCCCAGCGCTTTGTACAGGCGCACGTGGTTGGCACTCAGGCTGGCGCGGGTGCTGGCGACGCTGTCTTGGGTGGACAAGAGCGTGCGCTGGGTTTCCAACACTGTCTGAAAATCAATCAAGCCGCTGCTGTAGCGGTCGTTCGCCAGCAGCGCGGCATTGTTGGCGGCCTCGGCGGCGGTGCGCAGTTGCACCAAGCGCTCGCGGTCGCCGCGCAGGGCCGCCAAGGCGTCTTCAACTTCGGTCAAGGCGGTCAGCACCGTGGCTTGGTAGTTCAGCCGCGCTTGCTCGGCGCTGGCTTCTTGCACTCGCACTTGGGCACGCGCCGCGCCGCCATCGAGCAACACGCCACTGATGCTGGCCAGCAGTGCATTGGCGACAGAAGCGCTGCTGCCCAGCGCCCCCACCGTCAGCGCACGCAGACTGAGGGAGCCGCTCAAATTAAAGTCGGGGTAGCGCGCCGCATCGGCCTGTGCCACCCGCGCCCACGCCGCAGCAACACGCTGCTCGCCAGCGCGCACATCAGGGCGCTGGCGCAAAGTTTGAGCAGGAATCGCCAGCACCAACCTATCGGCGGGCTGCGGTACCGGGCGTGCAACGGCCAAAGCATCGTCCAGCGCAGCAGGCGGCTGGCCGGTCAACACCGCCAGCGCGTGGCGCGACTGGCTCAGACTGGTCTGCAGCGCCGGAATTTGCGCAGCAGTCTGCGCCGTGGCAGCACGCGCTTGCTCGGTCACCAACGATGTCACCAGCCCCGCCTGCAAGCGCCACTGGCTAATTTGCAGCGTTTCTTGCTGGCTGGCACCATTGCTGCGCGCAATGGCCAAGCGCTCTTGCAAGCTGCGCAGAGAGATGTAGTGGACAGCCACTTCTGCCGCCAGCGATACCTGTACCGCGCCCAAGTTGGCCTCTGCCGCTTGGACGTCGGCCTGGCTGGCAGCGACGGCACTGCGCTGGCTGCCCCACACGTCTGGCTCCCAGCTGGCATCCAGACCGGCCTGAAAACTATTACCAGCAGAGGCATCGCCTGCTTTGCTGCGCTGCACCGAGGCCGACGCCCCGATGCGCGGCACCAAGCCCGCGTTTTGCACGTCCCGCTGCGCCCGCACCTGCTGCAGCGCCGCTTGGGCCGCGCGCACGCTGGTGTGGGCTTGCAGCGCTTGCGCTACCAGCGCGGTCAGTTGTGGATCATCAAAATTTTCCCACCACTGCGCCAAGGGGGTGGCTGCACCCACGCCATCGCTGGCCGACCAAGTCAAAGGCACGGCTATCGCCGGCAAACCGCCATCGACTGGTGCAATAGCGGCGCAGCCCGCCAACCACACGGCCAGCAAAACTGGCAGGACTGGCACAACGGGCAAGGCACACCGACGAAGGGCGTAATTCATAGAACTGATAAAACCCATAAAGCCCATAAAACCCATAAACCGCAGTGGCTGGGGCAAAGGGCGTGGCTGATAGGCGCGTGTGGTGGGCATAGGTGCTTATTTTGCAAGCGCAATGCCTCTGCCCGGGTGCCGCAGTGTCAAGCCACCGTAAAGCTATGCAGTTGCTGTGCAGTTGTGTGCAGCTAGGCAGCGGCGCTGATGGCATCTAACGGCCAGCGGGGCTTAACATCAAAGGCGTAATCACGCTGCGCTTGCTGCTGGCCTGACTGCAAACGCATGGCACCAGCCAAGGCAATCATGGCACCGTTGTCGGTACACAAATGCAGCTCGGGGTAATGCACGCGCACCCCTAGGCGCTGGCACGCTGCGTTGAGCTGGGCGCGCAGTTGGCTGTTGGCACCCACGCCACCAGCCACTACGATGCGTTGCAGGCCAGTTTCTTTCAACGCGGTAAGCGATTTTTTGACTAACACATCGACAATGGCCGCCTGCGTACTAGCGGCCAAGTCGGCTTTGCGCACCTCCAAATCATTGCCCAGCTTTTTGGCCTGCGTCATCACGGCGGTTTTGAGGCCGGCAAAAGAAAAATCAAGATTGCCGCTGTGCAACAACGGGCGCGGCAGTTTGAACGCCATCGGGTCGCCCTGCTGGGCCAGACGCGACAGCGCAGGCCCGCCGGGGTAGCCCAAGCCCATCAACTTGGCCGATTTGTCGAAGGCTTCACCCGCAGCGTCATCAATAGTTTCGCCCAAAATTTGGTACTGGCCGACACCATCGACGCGCATCAGCTGTGTATGCCCGCCCGACACTAGCAGCGCAACAAACGGAAACTGCGGCGGATCAGCGCTTAAAAATGGCGACAGCAAATGCCCTTCAAGGTGGTGTATGCCCAGCACCGGCTTGTCCAGCGCCAGCCCCAAAGCGCAGGCCACGCCAGCGCCCACCAGCAACGCCCCAGCCAAACCGGGGCCGCGCGTATAGGCAATCACATCCACCTCGGCGAGCGTGCGAGCAGCCTCGGCTAGCACAGCTTCAGTCAGGGGCAACACGCGGCGGATGTGGTCACGGCTGGCCAGCTCTGGCACCACGCCGCCGTAGGCTTGGTGCATTTCAATTTGACTGTGCAAAGCGTGTGCCAACAGCGTGGGCACCGCAGCGCCAGCCGTGCCGACAGTGGCTTGCACCAGCGCCACGCCGGTTTCATCACACGAGGATTCGATGCCCAGCACCAATAAGTTTGTCTGTACGTCCATAGTGGGCGCAAGTGTAGAGGCGCAGGCAGCCGATCAGCGTGAGGTCATGCGGTAGCTGCTGGTGCCCGACTGCAGCTTGAAGGCTGCTGCCACGCTGGCCAGCTGGCGCGCTTGGTCTTGCAGGGCGCTGGAAGCGGCGGAGGTTTCTTCAACCAGTGCGGCGTTTTGTTGGGTCACAGTGTCTAGGTGCGTCACCGCTTGGTTGATTTGGACGATGCCCATCGACTGCTCACGGCTGGCCGAAGCGATCTCGGCCACGATGTCAGAGACACGCTGAATGCCGGTGACGATTTCTTGCATGGTCGATCCAGCCTGCGCCACCTGCTGCGTGCCCACGCCAACTTTGTCTACCGAGTCAGTGATCAAGACCTTGATTTCTTTGGCGGCCTCGGCACTGCGCTGGGCCAGGCTGCGCACTTCGCTGGCGACCACAGCAAACCCCCGGCCTTGCTCGCCAGCGCGTGCCGCCTCGACAGCAGCGTTGAGCGCCAAGATGTTGGTCTGAAAAGCAATGCCGTCAATCACACCAATGATGTCCACAATTTTGCGCGACGAGGTGTTGATGGCCTCCATGGTGCCCACCACCTGCGCCACTGCCGCGCCACCGCGTTCGGCCACTCCGGTGGCGTCGCCTGCCAGTTGGCTAGCTCGGTTGGCACTCTCAGCATTCGTTTGCACAGTGCTAGAGAGTTCTTCCGTGGCCGCAGCAGTTTGCTCCAGCGAGCTGGCCTGCGCTTCGGTGCGGCTAGACAAGTCTTGCGTGCCCATTGCCACCTCGGCAGAGGCTTCGGCGATGGTGTCCGAGCCGCTGCGCACTTGCTCAATCATGTGGTGCAGGCTGCTGCGCATGGTTTCCATTTCAGCCAGCAATCTGCCAATCTCATCGGTGCCCGAAGATCGGGTGGAATGCGTCAAATCATTGGCGGCAATCGCGGCAGCGACCGCATTAGCTGCTGCAAAGCCCGCATTCATCCGCCCCAACAGCATGATGGCCAGTATCGAAGACGGCACACCGAGAAGCCCAACCACCAAGGCAAACACCAATATCGCCAATTTATAGCGCTCTAGGGCCTGTTGAGAGGCCATGTCAGCGCGCTTGACTTGGTAGTCGCGAAACACCGATATCGACTTGATAAAGGCTTCGCCTTCGTTGCGACCTGCATCCAAGAAACTCGCCATTACCGCCGGGCTAAAGTTGCCGGTTTTAACGGCATCCACGGCCTGCCCCAGCTTGGCAAGCCAAGCACTGCGAAAATTCTGTGTTGCCTGGAACAATTGTTTGGACTGCGGGTCAATGGCGCTGGCGTCAAGTTCTTTGAACAAGGCAGTAATTCGAGTTTGGCCCGCCGCAATGATGTCCAAATGTTCTGTAGCGGGGTGGTTGTGAATACCAAGCAGCGCACTGTCTGGCGCGTGCTGAAAAATCAACAGCACCTGCGTGCGAATTCCCGCTTGAAGACACACGCTTTCATCGGCCAATAACACTGCCTGCATAGCATCTTCATGCACCGTTTTAAGGCTGTCGCGCGCCGACGACAAACCCCACCAACTGACCCCCGATATTGCCAAAACAGACAGCCAAAAAGCCACTATCACAATAACAAAGCGTTGGGTAATACGCAGATTATTTAACATAATTATGTTCAACCAGTTACAAGCTGCGCCATCATAGCGTTGCAGCCACAGTCACAGTCACAAGCCTGTAAAAAAGCAACGTTAGCCTGCTTGTTGCAGGCGCTCTGGACGGTGTGCCTGCCATGGGACAATCGCACCCCATGAATCCGCAGCAATATGTCCAGCAAAAAGCCGCCGCATCCGGCAGCAGCTTTTATTACGCCTTTCTTTTTCTGCCCCGCCCCAGACGCGCAGCCATTACGGCGTTTTATGCTTTTTGCCGTGAAATTGACGATGTGGTCGATGAAATATCCGACGCCAGCGTGGCGCGCACCAAACTGGTGTGGTGGCAAAAAGAAGTCACCCAATCTTTTAAAGGCCAACCCACACACCCGGTGATGCAGGCGCTGATGCCGCACACCAGCGCCTACCACATTGAGCCGCGCCATCTGCTGGCGGTGATTGAAGGCTGCCAGATGGACTTAGACCAGACGCGCTACCTCGACTACCCGGCGCTGCAGCGTTATTGCCACTTGGTGGCGGGCGTTGTCGGCGAGGTGGCGGCGCAAATTTTTGGCCAGACCGACCCAGCCACCACCCAATATGCGCACCGCTTGGGCCAAGCGCTGCAACTGACCAACATCTTGCGCGACGTGGGCGAAGACGCACTGCGCGGGCGCATTTATCTGCCGGTCAACGATTTGCAGCAATTTGATGTCAAGGCACACGAAGTGCTCAAGCGTGAATATTCAGAACGCTTTACGGCGCTGATGCGTTTTCAGGCCGAGCGGGCGCACCGCTTGTACGACGAAGCGCTGGCGTTGTTGCCCGCTGCCGACCGGCGCGCGCAAAAACCCGGTTTGATGATGGCCAGCATCTACCGCACGCTGCTGAGGGAAATTGAGGGCGATAACTTTCAGGTGCTGCACCAGCGCATCAGCCTGACACCACTGCGCAAGTTCTGGCTGGCCTGGAAGATGCAAGCCTTAGGGCTTATGTGATTGCCATATGAAAATCGCCATTATCGGCGCTGGCTGGGCTGGGATGGCCGCAGCTATGGGTGTGGTGCAGGCAGGCCACCATGCCAGCGTATTTGAAGCCGCTCGCACCGTCGGCGGGCGCGCCCGGGCCATCGTCGGCACAGACGCTAACGGCGCGCCGCTGTTGCTAGACAACGGCCAGCACATTCTGATTGGTGCCTATACCGAGTCGCTGCGCTTAATGCGCCTGGCCGGGGTCAACCCAGACGTGGCCCTGCTGCGCCTGCCGCTGACGCTGCGTTTTGCCGACAACAGCGGCCTGCAATGGCCCAACCTGCCACCGCCGTGGGATGCTGTAATGGGCATTGCAGGCGCGCGCAGTTGGTCTTGGCGCGAGCGCCTGGCGCTGCTGCGCTTGGCGCTACGCTGGCGGCTCAAACGCTTTGTCTGCGCGCCCCAAGCGTCGGTGGCCGACTTGTGTGCCGCTTTGCCCGCCCGGCTGCAAGAAGAATTTATCGACCCACTGTGCATCGCGGCCCTCAACACCCCCGCCGACGAGGCCAGCGGCCAGGTGTTTTTGCGCGTGCTGCAAGACAGCCTGTTCAGCGGGCCCGGCGGCTCTAATTTGCTGCTACCGCGTGTCGATTTGGGCGAGGCCTTTCCGCAAGCGGCGGCGCACTGGCTGCGCACCCAAGGCACTATCGTGCGCACCGGTGCGCGGGTGCAATCGGTCACCGCCAACGCACAAGGCGGCTGGAATGTGGCTGGCATGGTGTTTGATGCCGTCATCCTCGCCGCCTCCAGCACCGAAGCGGCACGCCTTGTCTCGCAATGCGCGCAAAGCGCCCCCTACGCTATGGCGGTGCCGCTGTGCGATTGGGCAGCCTGCGCACAGGCGCTGCGCTTTGAGGCCATCACCACCGTTTACGTGCAAGGCCTGGCCCCCCCCAGCGGCGCGTTGTTGCCGCGCCCCATGGTGGCACTGCGCAATACCGCCGAGCACCCTGCACAGTTTGTTTTTGACCGGGGCCAGCTTGGCGGCCCAGCTGGGCTACTGGCTTTTGTTGTCAGCGCCAGCCAAGGCGACCGGGCCACACTGGAGCAACAAGTGCTGCAACAAGCGCAGACCGAACTGGGCCTGACCGACCTGTGCGCAGTGCAAACCGTGGTCGATAAACGCGCCACCTTTGCCTGCACCCCAGCGCTGGAGCGCCCCAGCGCCCATCTGGCCCCCGGCCTGTGGGCGTGTGGCGACTACATTGCCGGCCCGTATCCGGCCACGCTAGAAGGTGCCGTGCGCAGCGGCACCGCTGCCGCCTTGGCCGCCATCCTAAAATAGCCCACCGTGACGCTGCGACACTCTCTGCCCCACCCCCGCCCCCACCGCCTGGCCTTGGCTCTGGCGCTGTTGGCGGTGCTGGCGCAGTTGTGGATGGGGCAGATCAGCACCCGCCACCTCGGGCAAATGCTGTGGCAGCAAACGCTGTGGGGCGAAGTTTGCACCGCCTACAACAGCCCGCACACCGCGCTCAATGTCAGCGATACATCTACTGGCATCTCTGATTCTTCAGAATCTTCTGATTCTTCTGATTCTTCCGACGTGCTATCGCGTATGGCGAACTGCCCGGTCTGCAGCATCGCCACCGCTGGTTTGGCACCCAACCAGCAGCCCACGCTGGTGTCGGCGGTTCTGGGCGACACGCCTTATCCGTTTACACCAGCCAGCGCCCCAGAGCGCGCACTGCGACACGCTGGCCTGCGTCCGCCAGCCCAGGCACCGCCACGCGCCTAAATCCCGTTTCGGGAACTCCCCCCTCTCTTCCTTTTTTGCGCAGCGCTGGCTTTTCTTGCTGGCACAGCGCTTTGGGCTTGCGCCCGCCACCTCTTTTTACTTGGTCTGACATGACTTCTTCTCTCCGTTCCCGCGCGCCTGCGCTGCGCCCTTTGTGCGCCCTCATCATGGCCCTGCCTTTGGCTGCAGTGGCACAAGACAACACGCTCCAGCCCGTCACCGTCAAGGCCGACAAAGCCGTGCAAACCGTGGGCGCCAGCAGCGTGGATGCCGACACCTTGCAAGCGGGCCGCAGCGCCAGCAGCGACAGCGCCAACTTGCTGCGCAATCTGCCCGGCTTTAGCATCCAAGGCGCTGGCGGCGTCTCGGGCCTGCCCAGCCTGCACGGCATGACCGACGACCGTTTGCGCATCCAAATCGACGGCATGGACTTGGTGTCGGCCTGCGGCAACCACATGAACCCACCGCTGTCCTACATCGACCCCACCCGCGTGGGCAGCGTGCGCGTATTTGCCGGTGCGGTACCGGTCAGCGTCGGCGGCGACAGCATTGGCGCGACCATCCAGGTCGAAGCCGCAGCACCTGAATTTGCTGCGCCCGGTCAGGGCACGCTGCTCAAAGGCTCGGCGGGCACGTTCTACCGCAGCAATGGCCAAGGCGTCGGTGCCAATCTGTCGGCTACCTACGCCACCGAGCAAATGAGCCTGCGCTACGACGGTGCCATGGCGCAGTCGGACAACTACCGCTCGGCCAAAGACTTTAAAAAGGCTGGGCCGGCTGCCACCAATAAACCAACGCAATGGCTCGCTGGCGACGAAGTGGGTTCAAGCAGCTATAAAACCCGCAACCACGCACTGGGTTTTGCGCTGCGCGGTAATGCCGACGGCAATGCCCATTTGGTCGAACTCAAGCTGGGTCTGCAAGACATTCCCTACCAAAACTACCCCAACCAGCGCATGGACATGACGCGCAACGACAGCCACCAAATCAACCTGCGCTACCAAGGCCAGTACGCCTGGGGCCAACTGCAAGCACGCGCCTACCACGAGAAAACCCGCCATGCCATGAACTTTGGCGAAGACAAACAGTTCTGGTACGGCCCCAAGGGCGATGTGCCCGGAATGCCGATGGACACCGAGGGCAAAACCACCGGCGTCTCGGTCAAGGCCGACGTCACCCTGTCTGCGCGCGACACCCTGCGCGTCGGCGCTGAAATACAAAAGTACAGCTTGGATGACTGGTGGCTGCCCTCTGGCGGGGGCATGGCACCCAACACCTTCAACAATATCAACAACGGCCAGCGCGACCGTTTGGACGTATTTGCCGAATGGGAAGCGCGCTGGACTTCGCAATGGCTGTCACAAATTGGCCTGCGCAGCGCCAACGTGCGCAGCAACAGCGCTACGGTGCAGGGCTACAACGCCAGCTACGACACCGATGCCAACGCCTTCAATGCCAGCGATCGCAAACGCACTGACCACAACTGGGACTTCACCGCGCTGGCACGCTTTACGCCCAGCGAGATGGCCAGCTATGAGTTTGGCTTTGCGCACAAAACCCGCTCGCCCAACTTGTACGAGCGCTACACCTGGTCCACTGGCGGCATGGCCATGCGCATGGTCAACCTGGCCGGTGACGGCAACGGCTACGTTGGCAATGTCAATTTGAAACCCGAAGTCGCCAACACCCTCAGCGCCACCGCCGACTGGCACGACGCCAGCGGCCAGCAATGGGGCATCAAAGCCACGCCCTACCTCACCTACGTCAACAACTACATCGATGCCAAGCGCTGCGGTGGTGCCATGGGTGCCATGGCGGCGTGCAGCAACACCAACCTGAGCGGTGCCAACAAGTTTGTCTACCTGCGCTTTGCCAACCAAGACGCGCGTCTGTACGGGCTGGACTTGTCAGGCTTTGCTGACGTGGGCCGTTGGGGCGGCTGGGGCCAGTTCACTGCCAGCGGCATGGTGAACTATGTGCGCGGCAAAAACCGCACCTCGGGCGACAACCTCTACAACACCATGCCGCTCAACGCCCGCGTGGCCCTGACCCAGCGCTTGGGCGCTTGGAGCAGCACGGCTGAACTGCAAATGGTGGCGGCCAAGACCGACGTATCTGCTGAACGCAACGAGTTGCCCACCGCCGGTTACGGCCTGCTGAACCTGCGCGCCAGCTACGAGTGGAAACAAGTGCGTTTGGACGCTGGCATCGACAACTTGCTTGACCGCCAATACGCCCACCCCCAAGGCGGTGCCTACGTGGGTCAGGGCCAAACCATGGCGGGCACTGCCGTGCCGTGGGGCGTGCGCGTGCCTGGCATGGGCCGCTCGCTCAATGTCGGCGTGACAGTGAAGTTCTAAATTTTTAATAAATTGATAGCTACAACCGCAAGCAATTAAAGGGCTAGAGGCTGTTTTTACTATAAATTAGCGTATGGGG
>CAIRYF010000252.1 GCA_903882725.1 uncultured Simplicispira sp. | reverse complement strand
GCCAGCGCCTTCACCACCGCATCACCCATCTCGACCGTGCTGACTTTGGTGGTGCCAGCGCTGTAAATGTCGGGCGTGCGCAGGCCTTGGGCCAGGACGGCTTGCACGGCGGCTTCGATGCGCTGGGCGGCGGCCTCTTGGTTCAGGCTAAAGCGCAGCATCATGGCGGCGCTCAGGATGGTGGCCAAGGTGTTGGCGATGTTTTGGCCAGCAATGTCGGGCGCGCTGCCGTGGCTGGGTTCGTACAGACCCTGGTTTTTGCTGTTGAGGCTGGCCGAGGGCAACATACCAATCGAGCCCGTCAGCATCGAGGCTTCGTCCGAGAGGATGTCGCCAAACATATTGCCGGTGACGATAACGTCGAACTTTTTGGGTGCTTTGACCAATTGCATGGCGGCGTTATCGACGTACATATGGTCCAGCGCCACGTCGGGATACTGCTGACTGACGTCGATCATCACGTCGTGCCAAAACTGGAAGGTTTCCAGCACGTTGGCTTTATCGACGCTGGTGACGCGCTTGCTGCGTTTTTGCGCCGCTTGAAAGGCGACGTGGGCAATGCGCTCAATCTCTGGGCGGCTGTAGCGCATGGTGTCAAAGGCTTCTTCGGCACCGGGAAAGTGCCCGTCGGTGGCAATGCGCCGACCGCGCGGCTGGCCAAAGTAGATGTCGCCCGTCAGCTCGCGGATGATGAGGATGTCCAGCCCGGCGATGACTTCGGGCTTGAGGCTGGAGGCATCGACCAGTTCTTTGTAGCAAATGGCTGGGCGAAAGTTGGCAAACAGCCCCAGGTGTTTGCGCAGGCCCAAAATCGCTTGCTCGGGGCGCAGCGCGCGTTCGAGCTTGTCGTATTGCCAGTCGCCCACGGCACCAAACAAGATGGCGTCGGCTTCTTGCGCCAGCTTCAGTGTGGACTCGGGCAGCGGGTGGCCGTGCGCGGCGTAGGCCACGCCGCCGACCAAGGCGCTTTCCATTTCCAAATTCAAGTCCAAGGCACCAAGCACCTTGATGGCTTCAGCCACAATTTCGGTGCCAATGCCGTCACCCGGCAGAACTGCGATTTTCATAATTAAACACTCTTATTTTGATAGCTGGTAGCGCTTACTGTATAAGGGCTAGAGGCTAATTTGACTATAAATGAATGGTTTTGACGATTTTGATGGCCTTGCCAGCCTTAGCACACCATGCTGTGCGCCAACCACGGTTTGCTGGCCAGGCGCTGGGCTTCAAATGCGGCGATTTTGTCTTTTTGGCGCAGCGTCAGGCCGATGTCGTCCAAGCCGCCTTGCAGGCAGTATTTGCGAAAGGCCTGCACCTCGAACGCAATCTCTTGGCCTTGGGGGCGCACGATGACTTGGCGCTCTAGGTCGATGGTCAGTTGGTAGCCGGGAAAGGCCAGCACTTCGTCAAACAACTGCGCCACCGTGGCTTCGGGCAATTGAATAGGCAGCAGGCCATTTTTGAAGCAGTTGTTGAAGAAGATGTCGGCAAAGCTGGGCGCAATCACGCAGCGAAAGCCGTATTGGTCCAGCGCCCACGGCGCGTGCTCGCGGCTTGAGCCGCAGCCAAAATTTTTGCGCGCCAGCAAGATGGATGCGCCGGCGTAGCGCGGCTGGTTGAGCACAAAGTCGGGGTTGGGCTGGCGGCTGGCCGGGTCTTGGCCGG
>CAIRYF010000251.1 GCA_903882725.1 uncultured Simplicispira sp. | reverse complement strand
ACAACTTCACGGGTCATAGGAACTCCTTTGTGTGTAAAAAATGCCTCTAAGCCTTTATGAGTATGCGCTCATAGCTATGCTTTGAATAGTAAAAATTATGCCGCGCGCACATCTGCCACCGGGTGGCTGCCAAAGTCTGGGCGCTCTAGCCAAGCCAACACGCTGGCTGCGGCGTCGGCGGCAGAACTCAAGTGGCCTGCGGTTTTGAGCTGGGCAAACTGGGGCGCATCTGGAAAGTTGGCTGCATCGGCACTGCGCAACTGCACTTGCATGGCGGTGTCGATGACGCCCGGTGCCAGTGAACACACCTTGGCCCCGTGGGGTTTTAGCGCCTCGTCCAGCGCCAAGCAGCGGGTGAAGTGATCCATGCCCGCCTTGGCGGCGCAGTAGGCCGCTTGCGAGGCCATAGCGCGCCGGCCCAGACCCGAAGAAATATTGAGCACCTTGCGCGGTATGGCCCAGTGCTCAGTGGCACCCAAGAAGGCGGCGCACAGCAGCAGCGGCGCTTCCAGCCCCACGCGCAAGGCCTGCGCCAGCTCTTGAGGTGCGCTGCTGGACAGCGGCGCAATCGGTGGAATCACCCCGGCGTTGTTGATCAGCGTGGCGCTGGCAAATTGGCCGACTGGCTGCGCTTGCAGCCAAGCGCGCAGGCGCTCGGCGCTGGCGCTGGTGTGGCCCAGGTCTTGCGCCCACTGCTCTAGCGTGACGTGTTGGGCAACGGCTTGCTCTGTCAGTGCGAGGTTGCTGTGGCGCGACAAACACAGCAGTTGCTGGCCTGGGCGCAGCAGTTGCTGCGCCATGGCCAAGCCCATGCCGCGTGAGGCACCGGTCAAGATGGTGAGGTGGATAGGCAGAGACATGAAGAATTAAAAGAATATTTACTATCAAATAAATAGCTTAAAGCGCTTATATTACGGGCGCTAGAGGCTTATTTTGCTTGTATTTTTGGTGCGTTCTTAAAAATCCGGTGGCAACGCATATTGCACCCAAGCGCCGCTGACGGGGTGCGTAAACGCCAGCCGCGTGGCGTGCAGCAGCAGGCGCGGGGCGCGCGCTTGTGCGCTGGCGTCGGCATACAGCGCGTCACCCAAGATGGCGTGGCCTATGGCGGCCAAGTGCAGGCGCAGTTGGTGGGTGCGGCCCGTCACGGGCGACAGCTCTAGCCGGCTGGTTTGTGCGGCGGCGTCGCTGGCCAGCAAGCGCCAGCGGGTGTGGCTGGGTTTGCCGCGTTCGTGGTCGATGACGCGCAGCGGGCGGCGCTCCCAGTCGGCGGCAATCGGCAGTTCGATGTCGCCCCAGCCGTTCTTGTTTTCGGGCGCAGCCATGCAGCCTTGGACAATGGCTTGGTAGCGTTTTTCGACCTGTCGATCAGCAAAGGCTTGGCTCAGGGCGCGCTGCATCTCGGGCGTGCGTGCCATCAGCAGCAGGCCCGAGGTGGCCATGTCCAGCCGATGCACCACCAGCGCGCCGGGCCAGTGCTGGCTGGCACGGGCGCTGGCGCAGTCTTGTTTGTCAGCGCCGCGCCCGGGCACGCTCAACAGGCCTGCGGGCTTGGCCAGTACCAGCAGTGCGTCGTCGGCGTGCAGACAGGTCAGGGCGGTCTCAGGTGTGGGTGTTGGCATTTATCAAGCGCTGTACGGTGGCGCACATTTCTTCGACGTCATTGGGTTTATGGATCAACGCGCGCGCGCCTTCGGCCAGTGCAGCTTGTTCAATTTCTGGCGTGACGTAGCCCGAAGCCAGTGCCACCGGCAAATCCGCGCGAATGCTGCGCGCCACGCGCACCAAGTCGATGCCCGAGTAGCCGGGCATGTTGTAGTCAGTCACCAGCAGGTCGTAGGCTTGGGCATCGGCGCGCAGCGCCGCTTCTGCGGCGCGGGGGTCGCTAAAGGCGCTGACTTGGTAGCCACGCCGGCGCAGCAAGCGCTGCACCAAAAATACCAAGGCCTCGTCGTCATCGACATACATGACGTGGCGGCGCGGTGCGGGGGTATCTGTTGGCGTGGTTGTTGGGGCGGCAGTTGCTGCTTGTGGCGCTGGCGCAGGCAAGGCCAGCAGGGCGGTGGTGCTTGTGCTGTTGTTGGCCACCGGAAAGTACAGCGTAAAGCGGCTGCCTTGGCTTGGGGCGCTGTGTACGTCTACTGCGCCTTGGTGCGTGCGCATCACGCCATGCACGACTGCCAGCCCCAGCCCCGTGCCTTGGCCAACCAGTTTGGTGGTGAAAAAGGGCTCAAAAATGCGTGGCAACGTGGCTTCGGGGATGCCAGGGCCGCTGTCATGTACGCCGATGGCGACGTAGCTGGTGCTTGGCACCAGCCCCAAGCGGTCGCACAGGCGCTGGTCGTAGGGTGCCAGCGCCGCTTCGACCACCACCGTGCCACGTTGTTCGCCAATGGCATGGATGGCGTTGGTACACAGGTTCAGTAGCGCCTGCTCGACCTGCGTCGGGTCGGCCAAGATGGGCGGCACGGCGCTGTCGATGCGCAGGTGCAACTCAATCGCCGGTGGCAGGGTGACGCGCAGCAGGCGCTCGGTATCGTACAGCACATCGGACAGCGGCACGCTGGTGCGGTGTACCGGTTCGTTGCGGCTGAAGGTGAGGATTTGGCGCACCAAATCGCGTGCGCGTCGGCCCGCTTTTTCAATCTCCACCAAGCTTTCATAGGCGGGCGAGTCGGGGCCACAGTCGGCTTTGGCCAACTCGGTGTTGCCCAAAATAGCGCTCAAAATGTTGTTGAAGTCGTGTGCAATACCGCCCGCCATGGTGCCGACAGCCTGCATTTTGTGTGACTCGCGCAGTTGCGCTTCTAGCTCGTTGCGGTGCGCCTCGGCCTTTTTGCGCCCGGTCAGGTCGCGGGCAAACACGGTGGTGGTTTCGCCCTCGGCATGGCGCTCAAACGAGACGCTGATCTCAACGGCCAGCTCTTTGCCGCTGGCGCTGCGCGCCGTCATTTCGCCCAACATGGCTTGGGTGGCCAATTGGGCAAACGCCAGCGCCTGCTCGGCTTCGGGCAAAAAGCGTTTCAGCTCGCTGCCCAGCGCGTCGGCGGCGGTGCATTGAAACAGCGCCGCAGCGGTCGGGTTAAACACCGTGATGTGCCGGTGCTGATCGACACAAATGATGGCGTCCAGCGACGAGTTGATGACCGCTTCAAGGCGGCGCTCGCCCGCGTAGAGCTGCTCGTTGCGCTGGCGCAGCTCTAGCGCGCTGTGTTGCAGCGCTTGGCGCTCGGCCAGCAGCGGGCCTTGGTCGATCACGGCGCACAAAAACTGCAACAGCGGCGGGCCGTCGCCTTGGGGCGGCTCGATGCGAGCAATGTGCAGGTCGCCGGTGATGTGGGTCTCGGGGTTGATGCGAAACACCACTTCGGTGGCCTCGCCCTGGCCTTGGGTGCGTGCCAGTGCAAATGCTTGGCGCACGCGTTCGGTGTGTTCAGGGCTGACAAACGACACCAGCTCGGTCAGAGGGCGGTCGCGCTCGCTGGGCTGAAACGAGCGGTGCGCCATCGAGTTGGCCTGCGCCACCATGTCGTGCTCGTCTATCACCATCAGCGCCAGTGGCACGCTAGAGAACAGCGTCTCAAAGCGCTCCGAGGCGCTTTCTGCCGCAGCTTGGCTATAGCGCAGTACCTTGTTTTGCGCTTCCAGCCCGGCTTGATAAGCACGCAGCTCGCCAATCAGGCTGTCCATCGGGCCTGTCGGGCCGCCAAGGGGGGGCTGCGCTATCGACAGCTCGGCGGATTCGTTAGGCTCGTCAGATTCGTCCGGTTCTGACGCCGCTGGTGTGATGCGCGAAAAAAACGACAGGTCAAGGCGCGACATACCTACGCCGCGCAGGCCTTGGCCTTGGCTTTGGCCGCCATATCGACTTCCATCTCCAGCGGCCAGCAGCTGCAAAACAGGTGGCGGTCGCCATAGACGTTGTCCACCCGGCCCACCGGTGCCCAGTATTTGTGCTGGCGCAGCGCGGCCAGCGGGTACGCGGCCAGTGCGCGGCTATAGGGCCGCTGCCAATCGGCCTCGTCCACCAGCAAGCTGGCAGCGGTGTGCGGGGCGTTTTTGAGCGGGTTGTTATCGCGTGGCCAGGTGCCGTTTT
>CAIRYF010000250.1 GCA_903882725.1 uncultured Simplicispira sp. | reverse complement strand
TGCTCAGACTGCTGACATCGGATATTGGACGGACGCATGACCACAAAGGTCACGCATGCAAATAGGCGTATGGGCCGAACCTTTAGGCCACGGCGCGGCGCACGATGTACTGGACCGTGGAGCGGGTCATGTCGTAGCGGCCACCAAGGCCAGCACGGGGCCAAAGATTTCTTGGTCGTACACGGCCATGCCGGGCTTGACGCCAGAGAAAATCGTTGGGCCGACAAAGTTGCCCTTTTCAAAACCGGGAACATTGGGCTTGCGGCCGTCCAGTTCCAACTTGGCACCGTCGGCAATGCCGCGCTCAATCAAGCCTTCCACGCGGGCCAGCGCGGCGCACGAGATGACCGGGCCGACGTCGGTGCCTTTTTCGGTGCCGGCGTTGACTTTGAGCGTTTGCGCCTTGGCGATCAGCTCAGGAATCCATTTTTGCGTCTCGCCCACCAGCATCACCACCGGCAGCGCCATGCAGCGCTGGCCCGCCGCGCCAAAAGCGGCACCGGCAATGGCGTTGAGCGTTTGCTCTTTGTTGGCGTCGGGCATGACGATGGCGTGGTTTTTGGCACCCATCATGCATTGCGCACGTTTGCCAGCCAGCGTGGCGCGGTTGTAAACGTGGGTGCCGACCTTGGTCGAGCCGACGAAGGACACGGCCTTGATGTCTTTGTGGTCGCAAATGGCGTTGACAGCGTCTTCACCACCGTGGATGACGTTGAGCACGCCAGCCGGAATGCCCGCTTCCATCGCCAACTCGCACAGGCGCATGGTGACCATCGGGTCTTGCTCGGACGGCTTGAGCACGAAGGTGTTGCCGGTGGCAATGGCCATCGGGAACATCCACAGCGGAATCATCGCTGGGAAGTTGAACGGCGTGATGCCAGCGCACACGCCCAGCGGCTGCAAGATGGTGTAGGTATCGACGCCGCCAGCGACGTTGTTGGCCAGCTCGCCCAGTTGCAGGTTGCCAATGCTGGCAGCGTGCTCGACCACTTCGAGGCCACGGAACACGTCGCCCTCGGCGTCGGGCAGGGTTTTGCCTTGCTCGGCAGTCAAGAGCGCGGCCAGTTCGCCCATGTTTTCGCGAATGAGCTGTTGCAGCTTCAAGAAGATGCGGGCGCGGGTGCCGATGGGGGTTTTCTTCCAAGTCTTGAAGGCTTCTTTGCCCGAGGCCACGGCAGCATCGATCTCGGCGGGCGTGGCAAACGGCACGCGGGCCAGCACTTCTTGCGTGGCGGGGTTGACCACATCGCGCCACTGGGTGGTGGTGGACTCGACAAACTTGCCGTCAATCAGCAGCTTGACGGTGGGGATGGTTTGGTTAGCGGTAGATGCGTTCAAGGAAGTCTCCTGAGACAAAAGAAGAAAAAAGCCGAATGGGGCCGGGCGGGGCCGGGCAGCGGAGCCGGTTGATGGCTTTGCAGCAGCCCCATCAGCCACGGATATTAGCTGTGCATAATTGTTTGAACAATAGGGATTGATGCACTTGACGTCTGCAAAATTGCACATATAAATCGCAGCAAACAAGCTCACCCCACAAGGACGGCGATGGACTGGGACAACCTGCGTTATTTTTTAGAACTGGCCCGCACCGGCACCCTGGTCGGT
>CAIRYF010000249.1 GCA_903882725.1 uncultured Simplicispira sp. | reverse complement strand
GGCCGCATCGACCACCGCGAATGCCTGCACTGCTTGGACTGCATGATTTTGTACACCGACACCAAAGGCTGCCCACCGTTGGCCAAAGAACGCAAGCGCCGCGAAAAAGACGGTCTGGAGATCACGCCGATTGGTGACAACGGCTATTTCATTCCAATTTACCCAACCACCAGCTTCGCTGAACAAATCAGTGCCAAGGCCGCTCAAGGCCCAGATCCTCGGATGCCGACTACGCCGACACTGCCAGCACATAAGAATGGTGCGCATGGGGTGCAGTGGTTGTGGCTGGAAGTGCGCGACCACCTGTGGCCTTGGAGCAGCGAAGGTTGGCATTCGCAGCGCGCGCTGCAAATTGCTGGCCTGTCGCTTGCCGTTGCTGCCACCGTTGCTTGGGTGATGACGGCCATGGGCACACTGTCTTCGGGTGCCATCATTGGTTGGTGGTTTGGCTGGAGCGTCTACGAAGTGCTGATTCGCCTGTCTGGCAAGCGCTACGTCAAAGATGGCCTGTGGTGGCGTGATGAATACCGCGTGGCCGGCGTGATGGATATGGTCAGTTACGTTGGCTTTAAAAATTTGATGATCGGTGCCGTGCTGTTCCTGATATTCAAGTCGATGGGCTGGCTGATTTTATGACGCCTGTTTTTCTGCGCCTAGCCGGCCTTGTGCTGCTGGGCTTGGCGCTCATGCAGCCAGTGGTCGCTGCTACCGTAACCGTGCAACCAGGACAAAATATACAAGCAGCTATTGCCGCAGCAGCGGCCGGTGATGTGGTTCAGGTACAGCGTGGTTTTTACCGTGCCAACCTGTTGATTGACAAGGCGCTGACGCTGCGCGGCATCGATCGACCTACCCTCAGTGGCGGCATGGTCGGCGACACTATTCGCGTCACAGCCCCTGATGTCGTGATTGAAGGTCTGATTGTGCGCGATTCGGGTAGCAACTTGCGGGATCAAAATTCTGGCATCTACCTCTATCCCGGTGCGCACCGCGCTGTGGTGCAAAACTGCGACCTGACCTACAACCTGTTTGGACTGTGGATTGAAAAGGTGACTGATGCGCGCATTGAGGGCAACCTGATCACCGGCAAGCGCGAATTTGATTCAGCCCAGCGCGGCAATGGCATTCAGCTCTACAACACCAAGGGCGCAAAAATCCTCAACAACAACATCAGCTTTGTGCGTGATGCGCTCTATGTTGATGTGTCGCACCACGCCATTTTTCGGGGCAACAAATTGCATCACAGCCGTTATGGTACGCACTACATGACGTCGTACTACAACGTCTGGGAGGACAACGAAACCTATTACAACCGGGGCGGGTTGGCACTGATGGAGGTGCGCGATCAGGTGGTGCGCAACAACCGTGCCTGGGGCAACTCTGACCACGGCATCATGCTGCGATCGGTGCAAGACTCGGTGGTCGAGGGCAATATTGTGGCAGGCAACAACCGGGGGTTTTTCATCTACGACGTTGAATACGCGGTGCTAAAAAACAACTTGGTGGTGGATAACGTGGTTGGCGTGCATTTGTCGGCAGGTTCGACACGCAATGTCGTCGAAGACAACGACTTCATCGGCAACCGCGAACAGGTGCGTTATGTCGGCGCACGCGACGAGCCTTGGGGCCAAGAGCGCGGCAACCACTGGAGCAATTACTTGGGTTGGGATCGCGATGGCAATGGCATTGGCGACGTGCGCTACGAAGCCAACGATATGGTAGATCGCCTTAGTTGGCGCTACCCGAGCATGAAACTTTTGCTGGCCAGCCCCGCAGTGCAGGCGCTGCGCTTGGTAGGCCAGCAATTTCCTATTTTGCGTGTGCCGTCGGTCATTGACCCCAAGCCGCACATGCAGCCGACACACAAAAATTGGAGCGAATGGCGTGGCAAGCACTTCCCCGGTCAATAACGACATGGCGGTCTCGCTGCGTGGCGTGACCAAACATTACGGTGCGTTGCACGCGGTGGACGGCGTTGATCTGGACATTGCGCGCGGCGAGATTTTTGGTCTTATTGGTCACAATGGCGCTGGCAAAAGTACGCTGTTCAAAATGATGCTGGGCTTGATTCCAGCCACGGCGGGCGACATGTTGGTTGGTGGTGCTTCGGTGCGTGGGCGCGGTTTTCGCGCTGCGCGCCGCCATCTTGGTTATCTGCCCGAGAACGTGGTGCTCTACGACAACCTCAATGGATTAGAAACGCTGAAATTTTTTGCCCACCTCAAAGGTGCGCCATTGGCGCAATGCCAAGGCGTGCTTGATCGGGTTGGACTGGCGCACGCTGGCAAACGACCCGTGCGCGAATACTCCAAAGGGATGCGCCAGCGCCTTGGCTTTGCCCAAGCTTTGCTCGGCTCACCGCAGGTGCTGTTTTTGGACGAGCCCACCAGCGGTCTTGACCCGCAGGCGATCCGCGACTTTTATGCCACGCTGCGCAACTTGCAAGGCGAGGGTGTAACCATCATCATCACCTCGCACATCTTGGCCGAACTGCAAGAGCGCGTTGGGCGTTTGGCCATTTTGGCTGCTGGCAAGGTGCAAGCCTTGGGCAGCGTGCAAGCCTTGCGCGAGCAAACCCAAATGCCGCTGGTGTTCGATTTGCGCTTGGCCAAAATCGAGGTGCCTGCCGTAGCGCAAGCACTGCTGCAAGCCACCGGTATCACCTCCAGCGCCCTGCCCGAAGGCCTGCGCTTGGCTTGCCCACGCGAACAAAAAATGGCTGTGCTGGGGGCGCTGGCGCCATTTGGTACGGGCGTACTCGACATCAAGATGCAGGAGCCGTCGCTTGAAGATGTGTTCTTCGGGTTTTCGGATTAAAAGACTACGCCATGGAATTTACGCAAATTTTCACCATTGCCGCCAAGGAGTTTCGCGACCGGATGCGCAACCGTTGGGTGCTGGCAGTGACGCTGGTGTTCACCATTTTCTCGCTGGTCATTGCCTACTTTGGCGGCGCACAACAGGGCGCGGTCGGCTTTCGCTCGATTGAGTTCACCATCGCCAGCTTGGTCAGTTTGGTGATCTACCTGATTCCGTTGATTGCCCTGCTGCTGGGTTTTGACGCCATTGTCGGCGAGCGCGAGCGAGGCTCGCTGGACTTGCTGCTGTCCCTGCCTATCACGCGCTTAGAGTTGCTGCTGGGAAAATACTTGGGCTTGGCCACCGCGCTGGCACTGTCCACCTTGGTTGGCTTTGGCTTGGTAGCCGTGCTGCTGTACCAGCAGATCAGCTGGTCGGGGTTGTATCACTACATCGGTTTCATGATCAGCTCGGTGCTGCTGGGGCTGGCGTTTTTGAGCATGGCGGTGCTGATGTCGGTGGTGGCACGCGACCGCACCCGCGCCTCGGGCTTGGCGATTGCGATGTGGTTTTTCTTTGTGCTGGTGTTCGATTTACTGCTGCTGGGCATACTGGTGGGCACCGGTGGCAGCTTTGGTGGCGACGCTTTTGCTTGGCTGCTGCTGCTCAATCCGGCGGATGTGTTTCGCATCTTGAACGTGTTTTCACTCGATGATGTGCGTACCATGTATGGCTTGGCCAGCATCGTGCCGTCGTCACTGGGCAGTCCTTTGGTGATGGGCGGCGTGATGGTCGCCTGGATTGTGCTGCCGTTGGCGGTGGCGCGTTGGAGATTCAAATAATGACGACAACACATCTGCACTGCTCTTGCCAACGTCGCCAGCTGTTGCGCTTGGCTGGTTGGGCGGTGCTGGGCAGCATCGGCACCGTGGGCACTTTGGGCACCTTGGCCGGTTGCAGCGACCAAGCCAGCAGCGCGCAATCGTTGGTGCCGGTCGAAATCGATCGATCCACCAGCTGCGAACTTGACGGTATGTTGCTGTCGGACTACCCCGGCCCCAAAGCCCAAGTGCATTACGCTGGTCAAGCCAAGCCGGTTTTCTTCTGCGACACCATCGAACTGTTCAGCACCTTGTTGGCTGGCGAGCAAGTGCGTGCAGTCAAAGCGGTCTATGTGCAAGACATGGGTAAGGCCGATTGGGACCAGCCAGTTGGTCACTGGATCGATGCCAAAGTGGGTATTTACGTGCTGGGCAGCAAGCGCCATGGCTCGATGGGGCCAACCATCGGCAGCTTTGCGCAAGAGGCGGATGCCCAAAAATTTGCGGCAGAAAACGGTGGCAAGGTGCTGCGCTTTGGCGAAATTACCGCCGGTATGGTCGACCTGACCGGCGCTGCCCTGCACGATACTCGGATGTAAGCCAGCCATGCGCGCGCTAAGGCATTGTTTGCGCACCCCTTGGGCACTGGCTGCTGCCGTGCTGGTGTTGGCCGCGTTGGCTTGGGGGGGGGCCACCACTTGGCGTGCAGCACAGCTGCCAGCGCCTACTGTCACCGCCGACATGGAAGCTGATTTTTGTGTCGTCGCACCGCCTACGCCGTATGACCCCGCCTCGGGTCTGTCACTGATCGCCGCACGCACAGTACCCACCAATGCGCGCTGCCCGGTCTGCGGTATGTACCCAGCGCGCTCGCCCGATTGGGCGGGACAGATCATTTTTTCTAATGGCGATGCGCAGTTTTTTGACTCTCCAGTCAGCTTGTTGATGTTCCTCAACGACGTGCCGCGTTACAGCGCTGGGCGCAGCGGCGACGACATCGTGGCGCGCTACGTCACTGACGCCACCAGCAAAGACTGGATTGATGCGGGTGCCGCCTTTTACGTCTACGGCTCCAATGCCCTGGGGCCGATGCGTGCGGGCAACTTGCCCGCCTTTGCCAAGCGCAGCGAGGCAGAGCAGTTTGCCAAACAGCGCGGCGGTGAGGTGCGCGTGCTAGGTGCCATCAATGCGCAGATGCTGCAAAGTATGAGTTCGCGCCACCAGCACCGATAAAAATGGCTTAAGCCCTTATTGCATAAGCGCTTATAGCTATTATTTATGTAGCAAATTAAAGCGAATGGTCGGTATAAAACCGCCCGCCGTGGTACAGCAACGGCGGGACACACGTATGGTGCGTGCAGTGCTCGACCTCACCGACAAAAATCACATGATCGCCTTCGTCGTAGCGGCTGCGGTTAAAGCACTCAAACGTAGCCACTGCGCCCGGCAGTAGCGGCGCGCCGCTTACGCCGCTGGTGTATTCAACGCCGGCCCAGCGGTCGATACCGCGCGTGGCAAAGCGCTCGGCCAGCGTTTGTTGCTGCGCGCTCAATACGTGGATGGCGTAGTGCAAGCCGGTGTTAAACACTGGCATCGACGCAGCGGTGTGCGCCAGACTCCACAGCACCAGTGGCGGCGTCAGTGACACTGCATTGAATGAACTGACCGTCAAGCCGATCAGATCGCCCTGCGCGCTGCGCGCCGTGACGATGGTGACGCCGGTAGCAAACATGGACAGCGCCGCACGAAAGTCGGTAGGTGAGAAAGAGGGCGGGTGGGGTTGAAGCAAAGCAGGACTGGACACAGGCAACAGCGATCAGGGGCTGGGTGAGAGAACGGGCGGGGAGTGGGTGGGGCTCGCGATTATCGGTCGGGACATCAAATCGTGCAGAGTGACTGCCAAGTCGCCAATAGACTGACCAAGCTAAGTTTATTTCTGCGTGGCTAAGATGCAGCCATGACCACCGCAACGCCACGGCGTTCTTTTCGTGAGCAAATGCTCGATGTGCGCCAAGAAGCGATTCTTCAAGCGACCAGTCAATTGCTGTGCCAAAAGACTTTTGCCGCCATGACCATGGACGATGTGGCCGACGCCGTGGGCATTGCCAAGGCCAGTCTGTACAAGCATTTCAGCAGTAAAGACGACCTGTGCTGCGCCGCCGTGGTGCAAATGCTGGCCCAAGTGCGCGCCTACTTGGAAGCGTTAGAGCCCGAGGCCGCGCCGTTGGATAAATTGCGCGCCGTAGTGGGCTGGTCGCTAGAGCGTTTGCTGGCACAAGAGATACCCGAGTGGCCGGGCAGCCATTCACCACTGCGCACCATGCTGCGCGAGCACCAAGATTGCCTGAGCGAGTGGGGGCCGGTGAGCCAGTGCCTAGAGCAGTGGATTACTGCAGCGCAGCAGCAAGGCGCGCTGGACGCCGCACTGCCACCGCGCGTGGTGCTGCATATTTTGTACGCTCGCGCCTGCGATCCAGCGGTGGGTTTTTTGCAGGATGCGGGCCAATATGATGACACCGAGATTGTCCAATTGGTACTGCGCACCTGCTTTGATGGCTTGGCCGCGCGTTAGAACGTGTCCACGCTCTTCTGAGCAGCAGGGCCAGAAATGCCAAATGCACAAACTGGGTACACCCACTGGCGCAGGCATCGGTAAACAAATTTTCAGCCGAGCCTGTCTGGTTCGCTTTGAACGGTACACACCTGTACGAAATTGCCACCGGCATTTTTGGCTTGGTACATAGCACGGTCGCCCAAACGCAGCAGGTCTTGTGCGGTGTGGGCATGATCAGGGTAGATCGCAATGCCAATGCTCGCCGAGGCCTGAAGCGTTAACGCGTTGGGCGTAACAATAGGCAGCTCAAACTCCAGGCGAATTTTTTCGGCCACAACAAGCGCATCGTTGCCGGTGTGAAGCTCAGGCAGGAGTACCAGAAACTCGTCACCACCCACGCGTGCTGCCGTGTCGCAGGCACGCAGGCAACTCTCGATGCGCCTGGCCACTGTCTGCAGCACATAGTCCCCCGCTTCATGTCCGTGTGCGTCATTGATGGGTTTGAACTTGTCAAGGTCAATGAACATCAAGGCCAGGGTCGACCTTTCACGTTGGGCGCGTGTGAATGCTTGGCTCAGGCGGTCGTTGAATAGCCGACGATTTGGCAATTGGGTCAGGGGATCGAAAAATGCCAGTTGCGCGACTTCTTTCTCCAACTGCTTGCGCAGGGTGATGTCACGCAGTGAGCCGACGTAGTGTGTGACCTCGCCGCTGCTTCCCTTGATGGCCGTGATGGTGAGTTGTTCTGGAAAAATCTCGCCATTTTTGCGCTGGTGCCATATCTCGCCATGCCAAGCGCCAGCTGTTTCCACCGTTGCCCACATGGCGGCATAGAAATCGGCATCGTGACGATCTGATCTGAGCATACGCAGGCTCTGGCCAACCGCCTCTTGTGCCGAATAGCCGGTAATCTGGGTAAAGGCACTGTTCACCCGCAAAATTGTGGTTTGCGCATCGGTCACGATCATGCCGTCCTGCGATTCAAAGGCATTGGCTACAATGCGCAACGCTAGATCGGCTCGCTTTCGCTCAGAAATATCGCGCGTCACGCCGAGCAAATTGACAAATTCACCGCTGTCGTTTTGGATGCCGCTGACACTGACCTCTGTCCAAACCGTACCGCCTTGTTTGCAGGGTTGCTCCAGTTCAGCCCGAAAATCTGGGACGGTTTGTTTGGCGTGAATGGCTGCCAGCGTGCGATCCAAACCGTCTTTGGCAATTTGCGCGCTCTGCGGTGTCAGCGTTTGCTCCAGCGTTTGTTGCATCACCTCAGCCACAGAATAGCCCAGCAGCCGCTCAACCGAGGGGCTCACGTAAGTGAAATGCCCATTCAAGTCCAAAGTCCAAATGACATCAGATGCGTTGTCGGCCAGCAAACGGTGTCGCTCCTCTGACACCCGCAAGGCGTTTCGTGCTTCATCGCTTGCTGCCAGGGCCGCCTGAAGTTGACGGTTTTTACGCAAAATGTAGAGCGCAGTCAGGATGGCCAGAGCCAGCAAAGCCAGCAGCACATAAACGCGGGTCCAATCAATGCCTTGCTGAATGTTGACAGCCACGTGTTGGTTTGAAATGGCTTCCCGCTCTTGTGGCGTGATGGTCTTGACACCTTTGTTCAAGATAGCCCGCAGCACGAGCTCTTCCTTCAACACACCGATGCGCAATTGATTGGTGTACTCAGGAATCTGGCCGGAAATCTTCAGATTGAATAAACCTTCCTTTTTGATGGCGTTGGCCGCCACGATCAGCGAGCGTATGGTCAGATCAGCTTGACGCTCGGAGACCAACTTCATTGACTCTGGTTCACTGCCAGTGAGCACCACCGTCAAATTTGGAAAATCACGGCGCACGCGCTCCTCAACCATGGTGCCTCGCGGTAAAGCCACGCTTTTACCCTGAAGACCTTTGAGGTCTGCGATGAAGCCGTGTTCCTCCCGGGTAATGATCACATTGGGGTCGAAGAAAATCGGATCGGTAAAAATCAACCAAGCATCGCGGGCTGGCGTTTGATTAAGAAAGCTCATGATTTGGCAGCGTTTGCCCTTGGACGCAGCCAGACTTTCATCCCAGTCCTTAACCGATAGGAGTTCAATGCGCAGTCCCACGCGTTGAGCCACAAGTTGAACCAGATCGGCGGCTATGCCTTCGTGCTTTCCTTGCGGATTAATACGTTCAAACGGCACCCAGTCTGGGTCAATGCACATCTTTATGGTGCCAACCTGTGCGATATAGGCCTTTTCAACAGGGGTAAATTCAATGGGCAGCTCGGATGCGCCGACAGTGGCAATTGAACTGATAGCCAATATGAAAACCATCGTCAACGTAAATACAAGGGGTGTACGGGCGGGCATATTGATCTGAATTCAGTAGGACTTGCGCAAAAAAGCAAATAATTTCATATTATAAAAACTAACCCGGCCCATTTTTATTTATTAACTTGCTTGTGCTGCGGGACGATTCCCACCAGCAGTTCGAAAGGCAGGGCAGGTTTGCGAATCCGTCTGGCAGCAGGAATCGGCGTTCTTTAGGATGGGGGGCTGTCAAGTTTTTATACCCAAGCGCCGCGCCAGTTTGTGCAGGTTGCTGGCATCCACACCGAGCTGGCGTGCCACTTGTGCCCAATTGTCTTGGTGCGTGTCCAAGGCGGTCAGGATAGTTTGGCGCTGGCAGTCGTCTATGGCGCTGCGCAAAGTGGTGCTGCTAGAGGCGCTGCTAGAGGTGCTGCCGTGCGCGGTTGGTGTCGCTACGGTGGTGGGTGTGGCGACAGCAGGGATTGCACTTGCAGGGGAGGGCAGCGCATCCAAGTCCAGCCAGTGCGCTGGCAGTGTGACGATGGCGTTGGGCGCTACGCCTTGGCTCAGTGCTTTGAGGGCGGCGCGGCTGATGACGTGCTCTAGCTCGCGCACATTGCCTGGCCAGTGGTAGCGCAGCAGCGCCGCCTGTGCGTCGCCCGCCAAGCGCAGGCTGCGAAAACCCAGCCGAGCGCGGTTCAGCTCTAAAAAGCGCCCGGCCAACAGCAGAACGTCGTTGCTGCGCGCGCGCAGCGGCGGAATCGGCACCGGATAGACCGACAGGCGGTGGTACAGGTCGGCCCGAAATGCGCCGCTGGCAACTTGGTCGCGCAGGCTGCGGTTGGTGGCGGCGACGATACGCACATTGACGCGCCGTGGCGTGTCAGCGCCCAGGCGCTGGATTTCGCCGTTTTGCAGTGTGCGCAGCAGCTTGGCCTGTACCGACAGCGGCAGTTCACCTACTTCGTCCAAAAACAGCGTACCGCCTTCGGCTGCTTCAAAGCGCCCGGGTCGGTCGGCTACGGCACCCGAGAACGCGCCCCGGCGGTGGCCAAACAGCTCGCTCTCGGCCAGCGACTCGGGCAGTGCGGCGCAGTTGACGTGTACCAGCGCCTGTTGGCGGCGCGGCGAGTGGCGGTGCAGTAGGCGCGCAAACAGCTCTTTACCGACGCCCGTCTCGCCCAGCAGCAGCACCGGCAAGTCCGAGCCAGCGACGATTTTCATTTCTTGCAGCAGGCGCGTCAGCACCTCACTTTGGCCGATGATTTCGGTGTCGCTGGGGTTGTCGAGGCGGTCGCTGTCGGTATGGGTGTGGGTGTCGGCGTTGGCGTCGCCGTGCAGGGGTGGCATAAGGCGCAGCGCGTGGTTTTCTTGCTCTAGCCGGGCGATGCGGATGGCCGCTTGCACCAGTGCCGTATCTTTTTGCAGTGCGGCGCGTGCAGCCGCGTCAAAGGTGCCAGTTTGCAGCGCATCCAAGGTCAACACGCCCCACAGCTGGCCCTCGATGCGCAGCGCCACGCCCATGCAGTCGTGTACCGGCAGCGGCTCGCCGACCAGCGCATCGAGCAGGCCGTCGTAGGGGTCGGGCAAAGTGCTGTCATGGTCAAAACAGGTGACGGCACCGTTGCGCGCCAAGATGGTTGCCAAGCGCGGGTGCTGCGCCACGGCAAAGCGCCGCCCCAGTGCCTCGCCGACCAAGCCGTCCAGTGCGACCGGGCGCAGGTGCTCTTCTTGCAGGCGCAGCAGCACCACCGCGCCGCAGGCAAAGCGCGCACGCAACCACGCCACCAAGCTCTGCAGACGCACGGCCTGGGGGTGTTCGGTGGCCAAGTCGGCCAGCGGATCGTCATCG
>CAIRYF010000248.1 GCA_903882725.1 uncultured Simplicispira sp. | reverse complement strand
GCTTGGCCTGCACGATAGATTCGGCACCGTTTTTCATCAGGTTGATGAGCACTTGCTCTATCAAAATCGAGTCGGCCATTACCGGCGGCAGGCGCGCGGCGACGTAGTGCGTCAGGCGCACGTTGTGGCGGCGCAGTTCGATGTCGGCCAGCTCTAGCGCCTCGCCCACCATGGCGGCGGCGTCAGCCAGTTGGCGGTTGGGCGCGCTTTTTTTCACAAAGTCGCGGATGCGCTGGATGATTTGACCGGCGCGCTGCGCTTGGTGGGCGGTTTTTTCCAGCGCTGTCAGCAGGGTTTCTTGGGTGATTTGGCCGCTGTGGATGCGCGAGACGATGCCGCTGCAGTAGTTGTTGATAGCGGTGAGTGGCTGGTTGAGCTCGTGCGCCACGCTGGAGGCCATCTCGCCCATGGTGATCAGGCGGCTGACCGATTGGGCGCGCTCGGTTTGGCGGGCGGTTTGCTCCTCGGCGCGCCGGCGCGGGGTGATGTCGGTGGCAATCACCATTTGCGCCAAGCGGCCATCGACCCAGCTGAGGTAGCGCGAACGCACTTCCAGCCATTTGTCTAAATGCGGCAGGTAAATTTCGGCGTTTTCGCTGTGGGCGCTGGTCAGCTCATCGGTGGGCAGGCCCATCAGTGCGTCCTCGTCCTGCGGCTGGTCGCTGCTGGGGTGCGTAACCGGCAAGACACCGGCCTGGGCCACCAGTTGCAGGTGGCCGTCCGTTTGCGAGCCAAACCACTGGCGGTACAGCTTGTTGGCAAACAGCAGCTCTTGGCTGCCCAGCGGCGCTACCGACACCGAAGCGTCCAGCGCTTCGAGCACGATAGTAAAGCGTTCGTGTGAGGCCGACAGCTGCTCGCGGATGCGATTGGGCTCGGTGATGTCGGTCATCGACGTCATCCAGCCCGTCTGCTGGCCGTGTGCGTCAATCAGCGGCGAGACATACAGCCGCGCATCAAACACCGTGCTGTTTTTGCGTCGCACCCGCACCTGAAAGCCGCCGGGCGCCGTTTTGCCGTTGATTTCGTCCCATAGCCGCGCTTGCAGCGTTTCCAAGTCAGATTCTGGCCAATACGGAAACGGTGCGGTCTGGCCCACCAATTCGGCCTCGCTCCAGCCGGTCATTTGGCAAAAGGCGGCGTTGACGTAGGTGATGCACCCTTGCAAATCAAGCGCACGCATTCCGGTCAGCACCGAGTTTTCCATCGCCCGGCGAAAGTTGGTCTCTGTCACCAGCGCCAGTTGGGCCTGCATTCGCCGGCGGGTGTGGCGCCAAGTGGCAATCAGCATCCAGACCGTCATGGCACTGAGCACCACCACCAGCCAAAACAGCCCACTGCCGACCACGCCCAGTGAAGTGCGATAAGCCTGCGCGCGCAGCAACAGGCCGTTGCCGACTGGCGACACTGGCACTTCGTAGGCGTTGGCACGCGCATTGAGCGCCAGCCACTGCGGCGTGCGCTGGCTGCGCGGCCCCAGCGGCGTGCCGGCCAGTACCTGCTGGCGAGCGTCCAGCAGCGTGACGGCGTAGCGCGCCAGCACTTCGGTCGGCGTGCCGTAGCGCAGCAGGCTGTCTACCGAGTATTCGCCCAGCACCACGCCGCCAAACTTGCCCTGCACGTTGAGCGGCACTTGCAGTTGCAACAGCGGCGCTGCATCGCCACTGCGGGCGAGCGGCTGGGTGTAGACCGGTTGCTGCAAGTCGCGTGTCAGCTCAAAGGTGTCGATGGTTTCGCCTTTTTTCAGCACCTCACCGGCGACGCGGATTTGGCTGCTGGGCAAGGTCGGCGCGGCTTGGCTGGCGCGCACACGGCCATGGCTGTCGATCCAGGTGATGGCTTGCAGCTCGGGGTATTGGCTGATCAGGCTTTCAGCGCGTTGGTTGAACTGGCCGCTTTCCAGGTCGTGGTTCGACACATCGCGCGCAATGCGCATCAATTGCTCTTGGCGCTCCAACAGGCGCAGGCGCACGCGCTGCTGGGCGTATTCGACGTCGCGGCGCAGCGCTTCTTGTTCGCGCTCACCTTCTTCCATGCGCAAATACCAAAACGCTGCCACGATGGCG
>CAIRYF010000247.1 GCA_903882725.1 uncultured Simplicispira sp. | reverse complement strand
TGACACCGGTTTGCACGACACCAGTGCGCAGCAGCAAATGCAGCGCAGCGTGATTGACTACGGCAATGCCATCAAAGACTTGGTGGCGGCCAACATCTTTCCGGGCGATATGTTGTGGAAGAACTTTGGTGTCACGCACAACAGCAAAGTGGTGTTTTACGACTACGACGAAATCGAATATCTCACCGATTGCCAATTTCGCCGCGTGCCAGCGCCGCGCAACGAAGAAGAAGAGATGAGCGGCGAGATTTGGTACCGCATTGGCCCACGCGATGTGTTTCCTGAAACCTTTGCGCCGTTTTTGCTCGGTAACCCGGCGGTACGCGATGTGTTCATGCAGCACCATGCTGACTTGCTGGGCGTAGAGTTTTGGCAGTCGCACAAAGAGCGCATTGCCGCTGGCCATGTCTACGACATTTTTCCTTACGACACCGGACGCCGGTTTCACCACGCCAGCGCCGGATGAGGTGTTTTATTTCTGTGGCGCTTGCTTGTATTTTCTCTTGCAGTTTTGCTTTTCCCCTACCTTTGACTGGAGACACCTATGACCACCCTTATTTCTGATCCCATCGTTATCGTCGGCGCTGCACGCACGCCGATGGGTGCTTTTCAGGGCGATTTTTCTGCGCTGGCTGCCCATGATTTGGGCGGTGCTGCTATCAAGGCCGCTGTCGAACGTGCCGCCCAAGGCAGCACCTTTGGCCCGGACGCAGTCGGCGAAGTGTTGTTTGGCAACTGCCTGATGGCTGGCCAAGGCCAAGCGCCCGCGCGCCAAGCCGCTTTCAAGGGCGGTTTGCCCAAAGAAGCCGGTGCCGTGACGCTGTCGAAAATGTGCGGCTCGGGCATGAAGGCTGCCATGATGGCGCACGATATGTTGCTGGCTGGCACGCACGAGGTGATGGTCGCTGGCGGCATGGAAAGCATGACAGGCGCGCCGTATTTGCTGCAAAAAGGCCGTGGCGGCTACCGCATCGGTCACGACCGCATTTTTGACCACATGATGCTCGATGGCCTTGAAGATGCTTACGAGCCAGGCCGCTCGATGGGCACGTTTGGCGAAGACTGCGCCGCCAAATATGGCTTCACCCGCGCGCAGCAAGATGCGTTTGCCACCGCCAGCGTCGAGCGCGCCAAGGTTGCCATTGCCGCCAATGCTTTTGTCGCTGAAATCACCCCCGTCGCTGTCAAAACCCGCGCCGGTGAAGTGCTGGTGTCGATGGACGAAGGCCCAGGCAAAGTCAAGCTGGACAAAATTCCGACGCTCAAACCGGCGTTTAAACAGGACGGCACTATCACGGCAGCGTCCAGCTCGTCGATCAACGACGGCGCTGCGGCGCTGGTGCTGATGCGCCAGTCCACCGCCGACAAATTTGGCTGTAAGCCGCTGGCGCGCATCGTCAGCCACGCCACGCACGCACAAGAACCCGAATGGTTTGCCACTGCCCCGCTGGGCGCGACGCAAAAAGCGCTGGCCAAAGCCGGTTGGAGCGCCGGTGATGTGGACTTGTGGGAAATCAATGAAGCCTTTGCCGTGGTGCCCATGGCGCTGATGCACGATCTGAACTTGCCGCACGACAAGGTCAATGTCAACGGCGGTGCCTGCGCACTGGGCCACCCGATTGGTGCCAGCGGCGCGCGCATCTTGGTCACTTTGATGTACGCACTGCAAGCGCGCGGCCTGAAAAAGGGCTTGGCCACGTTGTGTATCGGCGGCGGTGAAGCCACGGCCATGGCGATTGAGCTGGTATAAAGCTGTGCAAGGCCGCAAGCTCCTTAATTGATAGCTACAAGCGCTTGATATATAAAGGCTAGAGGCCGATTTGACCCATAAACACCGCTGGCAGTGCCCGAAGGGTCGCTACCAGCGGTGGCGGTCTTGATTTCACTGGGGCCGCTGGCAGCGGGACCCGTATTTTTTTCAGAGGCTGTTTCTATGTTGCTGACCCAAGACCAAGAAATGATCCGCGACGCGGTGCGCGATTTTGCCCAGCAAGAGCTGTGGCCCCATGCGGCGCGCTGGGACAAAGAACACCACTTTCCCAAAGAGGCCCACCAAGGCCTGGCCGCGCTGGGTGCTTATGGCATTTGCGTGCCCGAAGAGTTGGGCGGTGCCGGGCTGGACTACTTGTCGCTGGCGTTGGTACTGGAAGAAATTGCTGCCGGCGACGGCGGCACCAGCACGGCGATCAGCGTGACCAACTGCCCGGTCAACGCCATCTTGATGCGCTACGGCAACGCGCAGCAAAAACGCGACTGGCTCACGCCCTTGGCGCAAGGCCAGATGCTGGGGGGCTTTTGCCTGACTGAGCCACACGTTGGTTCGGATGCTTCGGCCTTGCGCACCACGGCGGTCAAGGACGGTGACGAATACGTCATCAATGGCGTCAAGCAATTCATTACCAGCGGCAAAAATGGCCAAGTCGTGATCGTCATTGCCGTCACCGACAAGGGCGCTGGCAAAAAAGGCATTAGCGCCTTTTTGGTGCCCACCAGCGCGCCCGGCTACATGGTCGCCCGCATTGAAGACAAGCTGGGCCAGCACAGCAGCGATACGGCGCAGATCAACTTTGACAACTGCCGCGTCCCGGTCGAGAACCTGATCGGCACCGAGGGCGAAGGCTACAAAATCGCCTTGGGCGCGCTAGAAGGCGGGCGCATTGGCATTGCCGCGCAAAGCGTGGGTATGGCGCGCAGCGCCTTTGAAGCCGCGCTGGCGTATTCAAAACAGCGCGAGAGCTTTGGCATCCCCATCTTTACGCACCAGGCCGTGGGTTTTCGGCTGGCCGACTGCGCCACGCAACTCGAAGCCGCGCGCCAGCTGATTTGGCACGCCGCTGCGCTGCGCGACGCCGGTCGCCCGTGCTTGAAGGAAGCCGCCATGGCCAAGCTGTTTGCCAGCGAGATGGCAGAAAAAGTGTGCAGCGCGGCGATTCAGACTTTGGGTGGCTACGGCGTGGTCAGTGATTTTCCGGTGGAGCGCATCTACCGCGACGTGCGCGTCTGCCAAATTTACGAAGGCACCAGCGATGTGCAAAAAATCATCATCCAGCGCGCATTGGCTTGATTTTGCTATTTAATTAATAGCTATAAGCGCAGGTATCTATTGGGCTAGAGGCTGTTTTGACCATAAATCGGGCCAAAAGTCGGCGCTGGCCGCTGTTTAGCGTGCCAGCGTCACCCACGCCTGCGTCAGGCGCTGCACCAGGTCTTGCGGGCGTTTGACCAGCGCGTAGCCTTGGCTGCCAAACAGCATGGGCAGGTATTCGTGGGCTTCTTTGTCGATGGTGACGCAAAACGGCACCAGCCCCGCATCGCGTGCTTCTTGCACCGCGTGGCGTGTGTCTTCGAGACCGTAGCGGCCTTCGTAGATATCGAGGTCGTTGGGCTTGCCATCGGTCAGTACCAGCAGCAGGCGCTGGCGCTCGGGGCGCGCGCTCAGGCGGCGCGTGGCATCGCGCACAGCGGCACCCATGCGGGTATAAAAACCGGGCTTTAAGACGCCGACACGGGAGCGCACGGTGTCATTCCAGCTTTCGCCAAAGCCTTTGATGTGCTGGATGCGCACGTGCTGGCGCCGCACCGAGCTAAAGCCGAGCATCTCAAACGCATCGCCAGTGCCAGCCAGCGCTTCGCCAAACACGTACAGCGCGTCGCGGATCACGTCGATGACGCGCGCGTGGTCGGTGGCGTAGGCGTCGGTCGATAGCGATAAATCGGCCAGCAGCAAAGTAGCCAAGCTGCGCTCGCCGCGCTGGCGCCGAATGTAGACCGGCGGCGAATCCGTGTGTTGCACGCCGCCCTGCGATTCGGTTTGAAAGCGTACCCACGCGTCGATGTCGAAATCGTCGCCGGTAGTTTGGCCGTTTTGCCAGCGTGGCGCGGCGCGCAGCACTTCAAGGCGCCGGCGCATCCGCCGGGCGTTGGCGCGCAGCGCTTGCGATGGCACATAGGGTGTGCCGGGGCGGGCGACGGAGCATTGCACCGCGCAGTGGTCGGGCTGCATCACGCTCTTGCGCCAGTCCCATTCGGGGGTTTTGCGCCCAGGGCCAAGGGGGATGTCGTCAGCCGAGGCGCTGGGCAAGTCCAAGTCAAACTTGACGCGTGAGGCGGTGGTTTGCTCACCGCGTGCCAGCGACAGCGTGTCCATGTCGTTGGCTGCAGCCGTGGCGTTGGGATCGACTTCATCATCGGTGCCACGGTCGAGTTTGATCAGTTCGCTCCAGCTGTTCACCGCCTCCACTTTTGCGGCTACCAGCAGCGGGTTGCGTGCTTCTTTTTGTTCGACGCGCTGTGAGCGACGGCGCTGTTTACTCTCGGCGTCGGGGTTGCCGTCGGGGCGTTCGCCAGCGCCATCGCCCGTGTTGCTGTGGCTGCCAGCCGGTGCATGGCTTAGGCCGGCGGTCAGCCATAGCCAGACCGGGGCGACCTGTTGCGGTTCGATAAACAGCGGGCTGTGGTCGTCGCCGCGCAGCGCTGCTTGCACAGCCGCTTCAAACGGTGCGGCATCAGCGCGCAAGCTGGGCAGCGTGGGGCGCTGGGCTAAGTGTGCCTGCGTCAGGCGCTGGTGGCGGCTGCGCAGTCCGGCAAAGCGCTGCAAGGCGCGGGCGGTGGCGGCGCGGTTGTCGGCCACCCAGTCGCCGCTGGGTTCAAACACGGCGGCCAGTGCGGCCAACCACAAATACAGTTCACGGTTGAGTTCGCGTTGATCGAACACACTCACCTGCGCGGGTAGTGCCAGGGTTTCCCAGTCCAGCAGTGGTAGGGGTACGCGGATGCCGCTGCCTGCCAAGCGCTGAATCCAACCGCGTGGGCCGCCATGGCGACTATCGGCCACCGGGGTTACGCGCACTGCGGCGTCACCACCACCAGCGCGGTACAGCAGCGCAATGCTGCGGCGCATTTCGTCGAGCGTTACGCGCACGTCACTGCGGTCAGGCTCGGCCACGCGCGTTACAGCGCGGTGCCACCATTGGCCAATCCATTCTTCCATCAGCTTTGATCCTCGCGCCGCTGTCGCAGGGTTTCACGCACCGCATCCAAACCTATTTTCCATTCGAGGGTGGGGCTGCGGCCTTGGTCGGTTTGGGTGGTGTCGCAAGCAGTCAGACATTGGCCGCACTGTACGCAGGCGAACATCATGCGTTTGATATTGCGCGGATTAAGACGCATCGGGCAGGCGTGGTCGCAGGCGCTGCCGCGCGGGGCGTCGCAGGTTTTGCATTCACGCGCGCGCTCGCGGGTGAAAGACACCACCATGCCTTTGGGGTTGGCCATCCACGCCACGCTTTGGAACAGGCCGACGGCGCAGCCGTAGCGGCAAAACAAATGCCGTGCCAGCGTGAATTCCAGAGTAAAAACCAGCGTGCCGATGACTAAAAAGCGTGTTTGGTTGGGCGTCAACGTGCCCTGTAGCAAATTGCCCCAAATCATGGTTGGTGGCAACAGATAGGTCAGCAGCGTGATCGCCCAGAGAAAGCCAAATACCAAGCAGGCAGCCAAAAAAACTGGCCACCAGCGCTTGTCTGTGGTGCGGCCTGGGCGTGGCGTGGTGGATTTGTCCCACACACTGAGCTTGCCGCTGGCGCGGTGCAGCAAGTCGTTGAGGGTTTCAACCAGTGAAAAATGCGGGCACAGCCAGCCGCAGTACAGACGGCCAAAGTGGTAGGCCACGCTCAGAAAGGCGACCACCAAGGTCAGGGCGGGGAAGATGCCGCGCCAGACGATTGACCAACCGGTTTCTAGGGCACTGGCTTGGCCTTGCATGAAGGCATCAATGCCCAGCGACCAGCGAAAACCAAGTACCCAGAGTTGGGTTTCAGTCAGATCAAAGCGCAGTAAATTGAGCGCTGGGGCCAGTAGAAAAACCGCAAAAAAGGACAACTGAAACCAGCGCCGCCGCCGCTGCAAAGTGGCGGTGGTCGGCTGGGTGGCGGCGCTATCGGGTGCGCCGCTCAGGGTTGTGCTGCTGGAGCAGCCAGAGGCTGAGGCGCAACTGGAACAGTCAGTCTTCATCACCTACTATCGCACGCACGACTTCGTCTAGTGCCAGGATGGTTTCTGCATCGTCGGTCAACGCATCCACCACGGCTGCGCGGCAGGCGTCGCGCAAGGGTAGGCCGGAAGTGACCAGGCGTGCGGCCATCACCAGCAAGCGGGTGCTGGCGGTTTCTTCTAGGTCGTGATCGGTCAGGCGGCGCAGCGCTTGCGCCAGTTGCACTAAGCGCGCTGCCAAGGCGGGGCTGGCGTGACCTTCGCGCTCCAAAATGGCGCGCTCGACAGCAGGGCTTGGGTAATTGAGCGACAGCGCAGTAAAGCGCTGGCGGGTGCTGGGCTTCAGACCCTTGAGCAGGTTCTGATAGCCCGGGTTGTATGAGATAACCAGCATGAACTCGGGCGGCGCTTTGAGCAGCTCACCCGTGCGTTCGATGGGCAGGAGGCGGCGGTCGTCAGCCAGCGGGTGCAGCACCACGGTGGTGTCCTTGCGGGCTTCGACGACCTCGTCCAGATACAAAATAGCGCCTTCGCGCACGGCCCGCGTCAGCGGCCCGTCGGTCCAGACGGTGTTGCCCTGACCAATCAGGTGGCGACCGACCAAGTCGGCTGCGCTGAGGTCGTCATGGCAGGAAACGGTGATTAAGGGGCGCTGCAAGCGCGCCGCCATATGCTCGACAAAACGGGTTTTGCCACAGCCTGTCGGGCCTTTGATCAACAGCGGCAGGTGCTGTTCAAAACAATGCGTAAACAGTTCGCATTCGCCAGCTTGGGCGGCGTAGAACGGTACACCGCCCGCAGTAGAACCCCGCAGCGCGGTAAGGGTGCCGGAACCCTGTGGGGCCACTGTGTGGGCGGTGTGTGTCATCGCTTAAGCCTGTTGCAGACGGCTGCCGCTGGCGCTGAAGTTGCTTGCTTCGTCAGCCGATGGGCCGATAAAGAAGCTCGACAGGTAGGTTACCAAACCAGCCAAGAACATGATGCCGCCAGCCAAACGCGTCCAGTAGAAGAACATGAGTTGGTCTTGCGTCGCCATGAAGGACAGGGCGCTACCGTCGGTAGGCATACGTTGCAGCCAGACTTGCAAGATGCCAGCGCCGCTGAGAGCCAGAACCATGATAGCCATACCGACGCTCATGATCCAGAAGCTCCACATTTCCACACGCTGTGCGTGTTTGGGGTTGGCTTCGCGACCACGCAGGATAGGCATGGCATAGCTGATGATGGCCAGCACCACCAGTACATAAGCACCGTAGAAAGCCAAGTGGCCGTGGGCTGCAGTGACTTGCGAACCGTGCGTGTAGAAGTTAACCCAGCTCAGGGTGTGGATGAAACCCCACACGCCAGCGCCCAAGAAAGCGATCACAGAGGTACCGACGGCCCACAGCACAGCGGCTTGGTTGGGGTGCTCGCGGCGGCGGCGTTGCACCATGTTGAAGGCGAACAGCGTCATCATGAAGAACGGAATGGGCTCCAGCGACGAGAACACGCTGCCCACCCAGTGCCAGTAACCTGGCAAACCGATGAAGTAGAAGTGGTGGCCAGTGCCCAAAATGCCCGAGATCAGCGCAAATGCCACGATCATGTACATCCACTTGTCGATCACTTCGCGGTCTACGCCGGTGGTTTTGATGAGTACAAAAGCCAGCAACGAAGCCATGATCAGCTCCCAAGTGCCTTCCACCCAGAGGTGAACCACGAACCACCAGTACATCTTGTCGCGTACCAAGTTGCTGGGGTTGACGAAGCTGAACAGGAACATCAGCGCCAAGCCCCACAGGCCCATCAACAGCACCAGCGTGATGGCGGTCTTGCGGCCCTTGAGTACGGTCATGCTGATATTGAACAAGAAGCCCAATGCAACCACCACAATGCCAACCTTGGTGGGCAGGGGTTGTTCGAGGAATTCCCGCCCCATGGTGGCCAGCAGGTCGTTACCGGTCATCTCGGCCAGCGTGGCGTAAGGCACCAGCAGGTAGCCAAGGATGGTGGCAACGCCAGCAGCCAAGAAAACCCAAAACAAGATTTTGGCGAAGAGGGGACTCCAGAGCTCGGTTTCACTCTCTTCGGGCACCATATAGTAGGCAGCGCCCATGAAGCCGAACAGCAGCCACACGATCAGCAAGTTGGTGTGAACCATACGAGCGATGTTGAACGGGATGGCCGGGAACATCAGGTCGCCAATGATGTACTGCAGGCCAAGGGTCACACCGAAGACGATCTGACCGGTAAACAAGGCCAGTGCCGCAATGAAGTACAGCTTTGAGACTGACTGCGACTGGTATTTTAGGGTTGCGGGTTGCATTTTTTTATCCTGAGAAGTGGAAGGGAGCCTCAACAAGTGAGACGCTTATCCTTCGATGTTTGGCGGCCATTTCTCGGTGTCGATGCCGTTGGTCCAACGCAGGAATTCGACCAAGTCGTCCAACTGCGGTTCAGTGAAGTTGAACTGCGGCATTTGGCGCCGACCTGGCGTGTGCGTGGGCATGGCCTTGATCCATCCTTTGATGAAATCAGGGCCACGGCGTGCATAGACATTGCCCAGTTCAGGCGCGAAATAGGCACCCTCACCCAGCAAAGTATGGCAGCCGATGCAGTTGCGCG
>CAIRYF010000246.1 GCA_903882725.1 uncultured Simplicispira sp. | reverse complement strand
GCGATGGATCGCCGCTTAGAGGCCGCCTGGAGCCAGCGCGCCAGCGACACGCCCCTGAAAAGCGCCGACGAGGCGCTGAGTTTGGCCAGCATTGGCGAAAAAGAAACCGGCAGCGCCAGCGACCGTACATTGATTGCAGGTGTGTTTGCCAACCGCCTGCGCATTGGTATGTTGTTGCAGACCGACCCGACGGTGATTTACGGCCTGGGTGAAAAGTTTGACGGCAATTTGCGCAAGCGCGACTTGCAAACCGACACGCCGTGGAACACCTACACCCGCGCTGGCTTGCCGCCAACGCCGATTGCTATGCCCGGCAAAGCCGCGCTGCTGGCTGCGGTGCAGCCTGCGCCCACCAAGGCGCTGTATTTTGTTGCCAAGGGCGACGGCACCAGCCACTTCAGCGCGTCGCTGGGCGAACACAACCGCGCCGTCAACCGCTATCAACGCGGCCGATAAGTCCGCCGTTTAAGCCAGCCTTTTGTATTTTTTGCTTTTATTTTTTGCTGCGGAAAGATTTCACTATGTCGCCGACGGGTTTGTTCATCAGCTTTGAAGGCATAGACGGCGCTGGCAAGTCCTCGCACATCGAGGCGCTGGCCGCAGCTTTTCGCGCCCAAGGCCGCAGCGTGGTGTCTACGCGCGAGCCGGGCGGCACGCCTTTGGCGGAAAAGCTGCGCACTGTGCTGCTGCACGACAGCATGGACGCGCTGACCGAGTCGCTGCTGGTGCTTGCTGCGCGGCGCGACCACCTGTGCCAAGTCATCGTGCCCGCGCTGGCGTGTGGTGCGGTCGTGCTGTGCGATCGCTTTACGGATGCTACCTTTGCCTACCAAGGCGCGGGGCGTGGCTTTGATCTCAAAACGCTATCAATATTAGAGCGAATAGCGCAGACAGGTATTGGGCTAGAGGCCGATTTGATGCATGAGCCGCATCTGACGCTGTGGTTTGACTTGGCCCCTGATGTGGCGGCGCAGCGCTTGGTCGGCGCGCGCGTGCCCGACCGTTTTGAGGCGCAACCGGCAGAGTTTTTTCGCCGCGTGGCGCAGGGTTATGCCGACCGCGCCGCAGCCGCGCCGCAGCGCTTTGCCCGTATCGACGCGGCGCAAGAACGCGCGGCGGTGTGGCAGCAAGTCATGGCGGTGTTTGTGCAGCGCGGTTATCTGACCGAGCCGGGTGCGCCGCTGTGACCGCTGCCGTGCCAGTGCCAGTGCCAGTACCAGTACCAGTACCAGTACCACGCCCGACGCGCCCTGCCTTGGCACCGTGGCTGGCCACGCAGCGGCACCGTTTGCTGGCGCAGCAGGGCCATGCGTGGCTGCTGCAAGGCCCGTCGGGGCTGGGGCAGTTTGCGCTGGCGCTGGAGCTGGTGCGCGCTTGGCTGTGCGAAGCGCCAAGCGAGCACGGCGCTTGCGGCGTCTGCGGCAGTTGCCACGCCATCGATGTACACACCCACGCCGACGTTTGCGTGCTGATGCCCGAGGCAGAAATGCTGGCGCGCGGCTGGCCGTTGCCCGAAAAAGCGCAATCCGAGCTGGACGACAAAAAACGCAAACCCAGCCGCGAAATCCGTGTGGATGCCATGCGCCAAGCGGTCGAATTTAGCCAGCGCACCAGCGCCCGGGGCCGGGGCAAGGCGGTGCTGGTCTACCCGGCCGAGCAAATGAACGTGGTCACGGCCAATGCGCTGCTCAAAACGCTGGAGGAGCCGCCCGGCGACGTGCGCTTTGTGCTGGCCAGCGAGGCGGCGCACCAACTGCTGCCCACCATTCGCAGCCGCTGCCTGGGCCACACCATGGTCTGGCCGACGCAGGCCGAGATGTTGCCGTGGCTGACAGCGCAGGGCGTGCCAGCGGGCGCTGCCGAGGTGTTTTTGCGCACCAGCGGCGGCCGCCCTGATGACGCGCTGGCGCTGTTTCAGTCGGGCCAGTCACCGCAAACTTGGGCGCAATTGCCCCAAGCCATGCTGCGCGGCGACGCCCGTGCATTGGACGGCTGGACGCCAGCGCAGGCGATTGAAGCGCTGCAAAAACTCTGTCACGACGAGCTGCTGCTGCGCGTGGGCGCACCGCCGCGTTACTTTGCGCTGGCCGATTTGCCCGCCGCTCCGGCCATTGGCCCGCTGACGCGCTGGGCGCGCGAACTGAGCACCGCAGCGCGCACGGCAGAGCACCCGTTCAACCCCGGCTTGATGCTGGAGGCCTTGGCCGCCCAAGCGCGCAAAGCCCTACACTCGCGCCAATAATTTGCCCTCCGCCCCACCATCAGCCTCCACACTTATGAGCAGCCTTTCCACCGCCCCCCGCCCCAGCGTGATGCAGCTGGCCATCAAAGAGAAGGCGGGTTTGTACGCCGCCTACATTCCCTTTTTTATTGAGGGCGGCATTTTTGTGCCGACACCACGCGAGTACAAACTGGGTGACGATGTCTATGTGCTGCTGACCTTGCCCGATGACACCCAGCGTTACCCGGTGGCGGGCCGCGTGGCGTGGGTGACGCCAGCGCGCGCGGGCGGCAACCGCACGCAAGGGGTGGGCATTCAGTTTCCCAAGGACGACAAGTCGCGCCAGTTAAAGCTCAAAATTGAAGAAATTTTGGGCACCGCGCTAGGCTCAGGCAAACCGACGCAAACCATTTAATTTTTTGGCATGACTGTCATGTTCACAGACTCACATTGCCACCTTAATTTTCCAGAGCTGGCAGATCAGCTTCCCGCCATTCGCCAAGCGATGGCTGTAGCGCAGGTTGATCGGGCGCTGTGCATTTGCACTGCACTGGAAGAATTTGACGATGTCCACGCGCTGGCGCTGACTTATGACAATTTTTGGTGTTCGGTCGGCGTTCATCCAGACAACGAAGGTATTGCCGAGCCCTCGGTGCAAGACCTGATCGATCGCGCCGCACTGGCGCGGGTGGTGGCGATTGGTGAAACCGGGCTTGATTACTACGGCATGGAAGATCGCAAGGGCGGGCGCAGCATTGCCGATTTGGAATGGCAGCGCGAGCGTTTTCGCACCCATATCCGCGCCGCACGTGCTTGCGCCAAGCCGCTGGTCATCCACACGCGCAGCGCCGCCGATGACACCTTGGCCATTTTGCGTGAAGAGGGTGAGGGCGGCAGTGGTGGCAGTGGCGGCACCGGCAACCGTGCGGGCGGTGTCTTTCACTGCTTTACCGAGTCTGCCGAGGTGGCGCGGGCGGCGCTGGACTTGGGCTACTACATTTCGTTTTCCGGCATCATCACTTTCAAAAGCGCGCAAGCGCTGCGCGACGTGGTGGCGCTGGTGCCGCTGGATCGCTTGCTGATTGAAACCGACAGCCCGTACCTGGCACCGGTGCCGTACCGGGGCAAAACCAACAACCCGTCGTATGTGCCTTGGGTGGCGCAGCAGGTGGCCAGTGTGCGCGGTATGGCGCTAGAGGATGTGGCACAGGCCACCAGTCGCAATTTTGACGCCTTGTTTACCGGCGTCTTGGCATAAAAAATAGGGCAAGTAGGTGAATATGGCGGTGCATATGGCAAACAAAGGCTTGGGTCGGCGCGCGGTGCTAAGTTTGGTGCTGTGGGGCGGCTTTGTAGCCGTGCAGGCGGGATCGCATCAGGATTTTTTTACTGCGGTGCGCCGCGATGATGGCGATGCCATCACTGCCTTGTTGCACCGGGGTTTTGACCCCAATACGCGCGACGCAGATGGCCAAGTAGCGCTCACTTTGGCGCTGAAGTTGGACGCACTGCACGCCGTGCAGGCGCTGCTGAAGTCACCCAAGCTGCAAGTCGAGGCACGCAACGCCCACGATGAAAGCGCGCTGATGCTGGCGGCCATCAAGGGCAACCAAGAGCTGGCAAAGACGCTGATAGCGCGCGATGCCGATGTCAATAAAACCGGCTGGACGCCGCTGCACTACGCCGCCTCTGGCGTGCAGGCGCAGCAGCCAGCGATGGTGGCGCTGCTGCTAGAGCAGCACGCCTACATTGATGCCACCTCGCCCAACGGCAGCACGCCGCTGATGATGGCCGCGCAATACGGCACCCACGAAGTGGTGCAACTGCTGCTGGCCGAGGGTGCCGATCCAACGCTAAAAAACCTCATCGGCCTGAGCGCTGTGGACTTTGCCTTGCGCGCCGATCGCAGCGAGATAGTGCAAACCATTGCCGCCGCCGTGCGCCAGCGCCAACCCAGTAGGGGCAAGTGGTAGCTGGTAGCTGATTCAAAAACAATAGCTACAAGCGCAGGCTGCATAAGGGCTGTAGCCCGATTTAATGCTTAATTTTGTTTTAAGCCGCTTGCGGGCGGCTTTGAAGCCGCGCGTACAGCCCGCCCAGCGCCATCAGTTCGGCGTGCGTGCCTTGCTCGGCAATGCGCCCGCGCTCCATCACTACCACGCGGTCGGCGTGTTCGATGGTGGAGAGGCGGTGCGCAATCACCAGCGTGGTGCGCCCGCGCATCAAGCGCTGCAAGGCTTCTTGCACCAGCCGCTCAGACTCGGTGTCCAGTGCTGAAGTGGCCTCGTCCAGAATCAAAATCGGCGCGTTTTTATACAGCGCGCGTGCAATCGCCAGCCGCTGGCGCTGGCCGCCCGACAACTGCGCCGCGTTGTGGCCCAGCACGGTGTCTATCCCTTGGGGCAGGGCGGCGATATGTTCGGCCAAGTTGGCGGCCACTAAGCATTCTTGGATACGCGCCGGGTCTACCGCCGAGCCCAGGGCGACGTTGGCAGCGACGCTGTCATTGAACATCACCACGTCTTGGCTGACCAACGCAAACTGCGCGCGCAGGGCTTGCAGTTGCCATTGGGACAGCGGATGGCCGTCCAGCAGTACCTGGCCGCTAGAGGGCGTGATAAAGCGCGGTAGCAAATTGACCAGTGTCGTCTTGCCCGCGCCCGACGGGCCCACCAGCGCCACGACTTCGCCCGGTTGCAGGCTCAGGTGGATGTTGTCCAGCGCCGGGGCTTGGTCTGCGGCAAACGACACGCTGACGCCTTGCAGCGTGATAGCCCCTTGCACCTGCGCCGGTGCGTAGCTGCCACCAACTTCTGCTGGGGTGTCGCCCAGCAACGCCATGCCGCGCTCCAGCGCTGCCACACCGCGCGTGATCGGGTTGGCCACATCCGCCAAACGCCGTATTGGTGCAATCAGCATCAGCATAGCGGTGATAAAGGCGACAAAGCCGCCCACCGTTACATCCTGCTGCCCCGTGCCGGAGCG
>CAIRYF010000245.1 GCA_903882725.1 uncultured Simplicispira sp. | reverse complement strand
GCATTACCGCCCGAAATCACGGTGTTAGAGCGCGACTGGCTCTCGGCCAACAACATCGTTTTTCAGGGCGCGCACTCGGGCACGGCGGTGGTCGATACCGGCTACCACAGCCACGCAGCGCACACCGTGGCTTTGGTGGGCGCTGCGCTGCACGGGCGCGCGCTGGATCACATCCTTAACACCCATTTGCACAGCGACCACTGCGGCGGCAATGCGGCACTGCAAGCGGCCTGGCCCGGCGTGCGCACCGCCGTGCCGCCGGGGCAGATGGTCCACGTGCGCCACTGGGACACCTACGCCCTGAGCTACACGCCCACCGGCCAGCACTGTCCGCCATTTCGCGCCGACGCCGCGCTGATGCCCGGCACCGAAGTGCTGCTGGGCGACCGCCCGTGGCAAATACACGCCGCCCCCGGCCACGACCCGCACTCCATCGTGCTGTTTGAGCCGCAAGACGCGCTGTTGATTTCAGCCGACGCGCTGTGGGAAAACGGCTTTGGCGTGGTGTTCCCCGAGCTAGAGGGCGAAGCCGCCTTTGCTGAAGTCGCCGCCACGCTGGACTTGATAGCGCGCTTGGCCCCGCGCACCGTCATCCCCGGCCACGGCCCGGTGTTTTACGACGCACCCAGCGCCCTAGATGCCGCCCGCCGCCGCCTTGACAGCTTTGTGCGCGACCCGGTAAAACACGCGCTGCACGCTGCCAAAGTGTTGTTGAAATACAAATTGCTGGAGTGGCAGCGCATCGCTGCGCCCGATGCACAGGCGTGGGCCTTGGCCACGCCGTATTTCAGCCTGCTGCACAGCAGCTACTTTGCCGACACCGAGCTGCTGGCGTGGCTAGACAGCTTGGTTGCGTCGCTGGTACGCACCGGTGCCGCCACGCGCCAAGGCGATATGTTGCACAACGCCTGAGCTTTATCAGTGCTACTTATCAATACTATTTTGATAGCTGCAACCGCAGGCGCAGCGCTGGCTTAAGGCCTAAAACCATCTCATGGCTTATTTATAAAACACCGCCACCCGCCCTTTGAGGGTCAGCAGCAGCGGTTGGCCACGGCGGTCGCGGGTTTTGCCGGCAGGGACTTTGAGCCAGCCTTCGCTGACGCAGTATTCCTCCACATCAAAACGCTCTTTGTCGTTAAACAAAATGCCAATGTCGTGCTCGAACACGGCGGCCACGTGGTGTGGGCTGCGTGGATCAACGGCCAAGCGGTCGGGCAGGGCGGGGCGAGTGGAGGTTTCGGTCATGGGATGCACGGTCATTGAGGAGAAAGAAGCCGCGATTTTCCCGGATTTGGTGCAGCTTGGGCTAAAAATGAAGGCCAGCGCCCTGCTGGCGCTGGCGAGAAAACCACCATCAGACCCGCATAAGGTTTGACACCACTGGGGCGGCTTCATACACTGCCGGTAGAGCGATACCTGGCACGATGTCGATTGCAGCAAAGGCACGAGAAGAACCCGGTTTATCCCATTTTTTCCTCAATCGCTCAGAAATTTCCCTTGTTTTTATAGACTCTAAAGGAGAGCGATCATGGTTCTGTCTGTATCAAATCGCCATAACGTGCAAATAAGTACACAAAAAAGCGCACAAAAAATGGGGCCGCTTGCAGCAGAGCAACGCTATCAGCTGCCGCCGCAACCCCTTTCATTCTTGGCTTAACAGCATTTACACAGGGATGACCCAGGTTCGCGCTTGGGCCATTGCATCGATCATGCTTGCCACCACACCATCGACTAACGCCGCTCTCTCTGAGTTCCAGCAGGCCGCTTCACCGCAGCTCAAGCAAGCGGCGCAACACGCGCAGCAAGCTGCCAATACGCTGCAAGCGCAGGCGCGCGACGCTTGGAAAAAGGTCGACAGCGCCAAGGCCGTTGCCCACGCCATTGACGCCCAAGCCAACCAAGCTGTTTCTAGCGCCGACAGGGCACATAAAAATATGCTGACCCTCGGCGCAGGAATTTTGGCCAGCGCCGAGCCTCTGTCATCCACGACCTACAGCGCAACAGCGCAAGCCACCACCCTTACGCCCGCTGTGCTCAATAACATAGGTCAGCAAATAGGCGCTCGACTCAATATTGCAGCTTGACATCCTCCCCGCCCTAAAGGACGGAGATTCCTGCTGCCAGACGGTCAAATCGGCCTACAGCCCTTATAAAATAAGCGCTTATAGCTATTAATTTTGATTGTGTGATGGCGTGCAAGGCAGTACAAAACGCACGCTGACGGTGCAGCCCACACCCTGCACTGCGCTGGCGCTGGCGTGTGCGCCGTGGCGTTGGGCAATGGCGCGCACTGCTGCCAAGCCTGTGCCGATGCCTTCAAACTCCGCTTCGCGGTGCAGGCGCTGAAACACGCCAAACAAGCCTGCCGATTGCGCCGGGTTAAAGCCCACGCCGTTGTCCTGCACACGCAGCGTCAAGCTGGTGTCACTGTGGCGCTCGGCGGTGACGGCGATGTGCGCCGGTTCACGTCCCCGGGTAAATTTAAGCGCGTTACCCAGCAATTCGGCCAGCAACTGGCGCAAGAGTGCGGCATCGCCAAACAGGTTAGGCAAATCAGCCGCGATATGCCACTGCACCGCGCGGCCTTGGGTTTGGGTTTGGGCTGCCAGCGCAGTTTGCACCTCATGCACCAGCGCCACCAGCGCCACCGGCTGGCACTGTAGCGGCGCGCGGGCAATGCGCGACAGCGCCAGCAGACCGTCCAGCATTCGGCCCATGCGCCGGGCGGATTGATCCATGGTCACCAAAAACTCTTGCGCCTCTTGCAGCGCCTCGCCTT
>CAIRYF010000244.1 GCA_903882725.1 uncultured Simplicispira sp. | reverse complement strand
GTCGGCGCTGCGCGCACGACTTGGCGGCAGTTGAAAAGCTGCTGCAGCCAGCGCAGGTGATTGCCTTTGTCAAAAGGCCCACGCTGGCCGATACCGTGGCGCTGCGCGTCGATTATTTGACCCAGTACCAAAACGCTGCCTACGCGGGCGACTACCTGGCGTTTGTCAACAAAGTCAAAGCCGCCGAGGCCCAATTGGGCAGCAGCACCGCACTGAGCGAAGCCGTGGCACGCTATTTATTCAAGCTGATGGCCTACAAGGACGAGTACGAGGTGGCGCGCCTGCACACCGATGCCGCCTTTACCGACAAAATCGCCGCGATGTTTGAGGGCGATTACAAAATCGTCCACCACATGGCACCACCACTGTTAGCGCAGCGCAATGACAAAGGCGAGCTGGTCAAACAGCAGTTTGGCCCGTGGCTGCGCCGCGCTTTGGGCGTGCTGGCTGGGCTCAAAGGGCTGCGTGGCGGTGCGTTGGACATCTTTGGCAAAACCGCCGAGCGGCGCATGGAGCGCGCGTTGATAGCCGAGTACCGCGCTTGCATCGACGAGCTGCTGACTGGCCTGACGCCCGAGCGCCTGGCGCTGGCGGTGCGCATTGCGCGCATCCCTGAGGATATTCGCGGCTACGGCCATGTCAAAGAACGCCACCTGAGTGCTGCGCGCACCCGTTGGACGGATTTAATGGCGCAGTGGCGCCAGCCAGTGGACACGCCAGCGCCAGCACGGGCTGCAGCCTGAGTAGCCGCGCAGCAGCACCGACTCGGTTTTGCTATTAAAAAAATAGCTGTAAGCGCTTGCTGCATAATGGCTATAGGATGTTTTTGCTTATTTTTAACGCCTTTGCCGGACTACTGGGGAACGCCTTGTAAGGGGGCGCAAGGTGCCGCATACAATCTTTGCTTTGCGTCTTGGCGTGCCGGATCGGGCCCGCTGGGTCGTGCATTTTTTGTTAGCCCCCCTTTTTGTTGGAGTTCCTCCGTGCTGATTTCTTCTGCTTTTGCCCAAACCGCCCCTGCAGCTGCAGCCGCGGCTGGCGGCGACATGATGTCCACCATCACCGGTATGCTGCCGCTGGTGTTGATGTTTTTGGTGCTGTATTTCGTCATGATTCGGCCCCAAATGAAACGCCAAAAAGAGCACCGCGCGATGATCGATGCGCTGGGCAAGGGAGACGAAGTGGTGGCCGGCGGCGGCATCATGGGCCGGGTCTCGCGCATCACGGATCAATATGTGTATGTCGAAATTTCCAGCGGTGTCGAGGTGCAAATGCAACGCCAAGCCGTGGCCCAAGTGCTGCCCAAGGGCTCGCTGAAATAAGCCCTGCCCCGTCCTGTTTTGCTGCGCGCCAACCGGTGCGCGGCGTCCCTTGTCTCTGAGGTAGAAGCGCGATCATGAACCGTTACCCGGTCTGGAAGTACGCGATCATTGTGGTCGCGCTGTTGGTGGGGATTTTGTACACCCTGCCCAATTTTTTTGGTGAGGCTCCGGCCGTTCAAGTGTCCTCGGCCAAGGCCACGATCAAGGTCGATGCAGCCGTGTTGCAGCGCGTGCAAGACGCGCTGAACGCTGCGGGCGTGACGCCGGATCTGATTGCGCTGGAAGGCACCTCGGTGCGGGCGCGTTTTGAGACCCCCGACATCCAGCTCAAGGCCAAAGATGCCATCCAAAAAGCGCTGATTCCTGATGCCGCTGACCCGATGTATATCGTCGCGCTCAATTTGGTGTCGCGCTCACCCGCTTGGCTGACTGCCATTCACGCTGCGCCAATGTATTTGGGTCTGGACTTGCGCGGTGGCGTGCATTTCATGTTGCAAGTGGATATGCAGGCGGCGCTGACCAAAAAGGCCGAGTCGTATGCTGGCGATATCCGCAGCACCTTGCGCGATAAAAACATCCGCCACAGCGGCATCACCCGCAACGGTCAGAACATCGAAGTGCGGGTGCGCGATGAGGCCATGCAAACGGCAGTGCGCAACCTGATCACTGACCAGTTCACCGACCTGCAAGCCACCAGCAGCGCCGACGGCAACGAGTTGCGCCTGACCGCCAGCATCAAGCCCGAGGCCCTGCGCCGTGTGCAAGACCAAGCGCTCAAGCAAAACATCACCACGCTGCACAACCGTATCAACGAGCTGGGCGTGGCCGAGCCAGTGATTCAGCAACAAGGTTTGGATCGCATCGTGGTGCAGCTGCCCGGGGTGCAAGATACCGCCAAAGCCAAAGACATTTTGGGGCGCACCGCCACGCTGGAGATTCGCATGGTGGACGAGGGCACCGAGGCGCGCGCGGCTGAAATGGGCTCTGGCCCGGTGCCGTTTGGTGCCGAAAAATACCTCGATCGCAACGGCCAGCCGGTGATTGTCAAAAAGCAAGTGGTGCTGACCGGTGAGAACCTGACTGACGCCCAGCCCGGCTTTGACAGCCAGACGCAAGAGCCCACCGTCAACCTGACGCTGGACGCCAAGGGTTCGCGCATATTCAAAGACATCACGCGCGATAACATCGGCAAACGCATGGCCATTGTGCTGTTTGAAAAAGGCAAGGGCGAAGTGGTGACCGCCCCAGTGATCCGCGCTGAAATTGGCGGTGGCCGGGTGCAGATTTCGGGCCGAATGACCTCGACCGAAGCCAACGACACCTCCTTGCTGCTGCGCGCTGGCTCGCTGGCCGCACCGATGGAAATCATCGAAGAATTCACCATCGGCCCCAGCTTGGGCGCTGACAACATCAGCCGAGGCATTCACAGCGTGGTCTGGGGTCTGCTGGCCGTGGCTGCTTTTATGTGTATGTACTACCTGCTGTTTGGTGTGATCTCCACCGTTGCACTGGGCGTCAACGTGCTGATGTTGTTGTCGGTGCTGTCGATGTTGCAAGCGACGCTGACCCTGCCCGGCATTGCTGCCATGGCGCTGGCGATTGGTGTGGCAATTGACTCCAACGTGCTGATCAACGAGCGCATCCGCGAGGAGCTGCGCGAGGGTGCCTCGCCACAAATGGCTATCCACGCTGGCTACGAGCGCGCTTGGGCCACCATTTTGGACTCC
>CAIRYF010000243.1 GCA_903882725.1 uncultured Simplicispira sp. | reverse complement strand
TGAAGGCTTGCAAGGTGATGATCAAAATATGAAAAATCGCCCAGATAGAGCCTGCAATGATGTGCCCCAGAGGGAGCAACACACCAGAGAGCGACATGGCAGCAGCACCACCCATCAGGGCAATCAGCATGAACACCAACTCACCAGCGTACATATTGCCAAATAGTCGCATACCGTGCGACACCGTCTTGGCAACGTATTCAATGATCTGCATAAGCAGATTGACTACGCCCAAAATCAGGGCGAAGACAGGATTTTTGCTGGTGCCAAAGGGGGCAGTCACCAGTTCGTGAGCCCAACCGCCCATGCCTTTGATCTTGATGCTGTAGTAGAAGCACAGAATCAGTACAGCGCACGACAAACCCAGCGTAGTGGAGAGGTCAGCTGTAGGTACGATACGCAGATAGGCGTGGTGATCGCTCGTGGCACCCTGCCACAACAGCGGCAGCAAATCGACAGGCAGCAAGTCCATCGCGTTCATCAGGAAAATCCAGACAAACACCGTCAGGGCCAATGGCGCAATAAATTTGCGACTTTCTGCGTTATGGATATTGGCCTTGGCCTGGTTATCCACCATCTCAACCATCATTTCGACTGCCGCCTGAAAGCGACCGGGCACACCAGAGGTCGCTTTACGCGCGGCAAGCCAAAAAATAAATGAGCCAACAAAGCCCACCAACACGCTCACGATGACGGAGTCGTAGTTGATCACCGACATATCGATGATGGACTTTTGCTTGATGTTTTGGAGGTGCTGCAGGTGGTGAACGATGTATTCACTTGCAGTTGGAGCATTCGCTTCAGCGGCCATCAGACAACTCTTCTCTATATCAATCGGTTTTTCGGACACCGGGCCGCGCCCACAGCGCAATCCAGTACGTTTTCATTGTCACCACCATGCCAGCCAGCAAGGCCAGCCAACTCAGTGCATCAATCAACTTTGGCGCTGCCGCCAGCATGGCGACAGTCAATGCAATTTTGGCCATTTCCCAGCCAAAGAACCCTGTCAGCACCGCATTTGCAGAGCTTGCAGCATTCTTGATGCGGCCCATACCGCGTGCAAACAAGACCGATGGCAAAACCACCGCCAGTGAGCCATATCCCGCAGACACCGCGATGTGTGACTTGCCTGACACCAGCCAAACCACCAAGGTAACTAGAGCACCTACCACGGCCTGCGCCATCACTACACGCCACACCGACAATGCCGGATGGCGCTTACGCCACTCTTGCGCTTCCTGCTCCGTGAGGGGCTTGAAGTCAGAATCTTCGTCCTCAACTTCTGTTGTCGGTGAGACTGAATTTGTCATGCGCCCCTGGGCCATCCATTTATTCAAACTGCCGCAAAGCCACTGATTATAAGTAAAAACCCGCAACAAACGCTAGCTTTGTGTGCGCTGCTGTGTATCTGCCGTTTGTGCGAATGAAACTATTGTGGCGTAGCACCAACGATTTTTTATTGTTTGCTGGTCTAAAGAATTCTGTAAATTTTAGACAAAAACCTCTTAAATCCATAGTGGGCAAGCGATGATCGCTATCAAATAATGAGTAACTAATGCCCATCAAACCACACCTCACCAACACTGGCGACGCGCTGCCAAATGCTGATTCCCGCAAAAATTCACTGATTGAATACCCTTCACTGTTCCCCATTAAGGTGATGGGGGCCAACGTAGACGGATTTGCAGAGGCCATCACTGCGCTGGCGCAGCGCTTTGATCCAACCTTTGACACCACCAGCGCCAGCCTGCGCCCCAGCAGCGGCGGCAAATATCTGGGCGTCACTGTCACCATCACTGCCACCAGTCGCGAGCAGCTGGACGATTTGTACCGCGCCTTTACGGCGCATCCCCTGGTGAAAATAGTGTTGTAGTACAGGGGCTGCCCATGCAAGCGCACTTTTTGGGCCTAGCGCCCTACCTGCCTACGTATATGGCAATGCAGGAATTCACCGCTGACCGCACCCCCGAGGATGCAGATCAACTCTGGATTTGCGAACACCCACCCACCTTTACCCAAGGACTGGCTGGGCGCGCCGAGCACCTGCTGCAATTGGGCGACATCCCTTTGGTGCCGACCAACCGGGGCGGCCAAGTCACTTACCACGGCCCCGGCCAAGTCGTGGCCTACCCGCTGGTCAACTTGCAGCGCGCTGGCTATTACGTCAAAGAATACGTCTATCGCATCGAAGAAGCCGTGATCCGCACGCTGGCGCACTACGGCATCACCGGCCATCGGGTCAGCGGCGCGCCGGGCATTTATGTGCGCTTAGACGACCCGCACAGCCACGCCCAGCTAGCGCAGCGCCCACAGAGCGGCGCAGCCACCACACCGACCCCGAACTTCACGGGCCTCGGAAAAATTGCCGCACTGGGCGTCAAAGTCAGTCGCCATTGCACCTACCACGGCGTCGCCTTGAATGTGGCGATGGATTTAGCCCCCTTTGGCCGCATCCATCCTTGTGGTTATGCCGGTTTGCAGACGGTAGACCTTTCTACAATCGGCATCCACACCACCTGGCAAGAAGCGGCCAACGTCTTGGGCCAACAGCTGCTTCGCCGCCTCGCACCTTAATTTTGCTCAACGCAAAAAGCACACCCTCCACCGCCATGAGCTCCTCTGACATTGTGCGCGAAGCGCAATCCACCGCCGACTACAACCCGCTGGCCAAGCACAAAGCGGCGTCTAAGCTGTCACGCATTCCTATCAAGGTCGAGCCGGGCGAAGTGCTGAAAAAACCCGAGTGGATTCGCGTCAAAGCCGGCTCGGCCAGCACGCGTTTTTACGAAATCAAAGACATCCTGCGCGAACACAAACTGGTG
>CAIRYF010000242.1 GCA_903882725.1 uncultured Simplicispira sp. | reverse complement strand
TTTGGCTTGGTCAAGGACATTTTGCCAGGCAGTGGTGCGGGCTTGGGTGACATCTATGCCACCAATCCCAATAACGTGCAAATAGCTAGTGGCAAATTGATTTTTAAAGCCTATACCTCCGCCACCAAGCAGGGCTTATTTGTCAGTGATGGCACCGCAGCCGGCACTGTCAATGTGGGCACTGTCAATGCCAATATGGGCGGCTGGATAAACAGTTATTCCAAAGTGGTGGGCGACACCTTGGTATTCCATAACGCCGAAGGAGTATTTGCTGTCAACCTCGGGATAGCCATTCCAAAGGCAGTTCAACTGAGTGCCACGAGCACCACCAACTTGCAAACCGATGCTGACCAAGCCTTCTACCTCACTGGCAGCGGCGACTTATTTGCCAGCAAGGGCACAACCATTCCCTCCGCGCCATTGGTCAGCCAAGTGACGAACTTCAAGGTGGTGGCGGAAAACGCCTTGTTCATCCAGACCACCAACACCGTCACCAATACGCAATCGCTGTGGTACAGCGACGGCACCGCTGCGGGTACCTATTTCATTGAAGACCTGCCCAACAGCGAACATGTCTTCGGCATATCTTTTGATTTCAATAACGCCGTAGCCATCAAAACAGTGGGTGTGGTGGCCTGAAGCTGCGACATTGCAAAAGCCAACGCGCTTGGATGGCACGTTGGCTTTTCCATCGCTCTGGGGCGGCGGCAGGCGCTCTTGCCAGAACCCTTAAATTACATACAAAAACAGCCTCTATCGCCCGTCCAGCAAGCGCTAGCAGCTCTTATTTTTGTAGCAACTGCGCAATCGCCCTCGGATACAGCAAATGCTCTTGCGTCAGCACGCGCGCGGCCAGTTGGTCGGCGTCGTCGCCGGGCAATATCGGCACGATGGCTTGGTCGATGATCGGGCCAGCATCCAAGTCCGCCGTCACCAGATGCACGCTGGCACCGGCAAATTTGCAGCCGGCATCAATCGCCCGCTGGTGCGTGTGCAGGCCGGGAAACGCCGGCAGCAGCGATGGGTGGATATTCACCAACCGCCCAGCGTAGTGGTTGACGAAACCGGGCGAGAGGATGCGCATAAACCCTGCCAGCACCACCAGCGCCGGGTCATAGCGGTCGATCACTGCCGCCAGCTCGGTATCAAACGCCTCGCGGCTGGGAAAGGGCTGGTGCTCTAGCACTTCGGTGGCAATGCCTTGGGCGCGGGCAAATTCCAAGCCTTTGGCGCTGGGTTGGTTGCTGACCACGGCCATCACGCGTGCTCCATAGTGTTGCTGCCAGCGCTGTTGCTGGGCTGCATTTACGATGGCGGCCATGTTGGAGCCGCCGCCTGAAATCAATACCACAATGTTTTTCATCAATAACCTTTTGCAATTCATTTGCAATCCAGCCTGAATTATCCCCGCCATGTCCTTTGATCTTGCCGACCGTCCCCTGAGCGCCACCGAAGCGCGCGTGCTGGGCACGCTGATGGAAAAAGCCCGCACCGTGCCCGACAGCTACCCGCTGACGCTGAACTCTTTGCTGCTGGGCTGCAACCAAAAAACCACCCGCGAGCCGGTGATGAACATCACCGACGCCCAGGCGCAAGAGGCGCTGGACGAGCTCAAACGCCTGTCGCTGGTACACGAAAACACCGGCGGGCGCAGCGTGCGCTGGGAGCACAACTTTCAGCGCGGCGTTGGCGTGCCCGAGCAGTCTGCGGTGCTGCTGGGCCTGTTGATGCTGCGCGGCCCGCAAACTGCCGGTGAGCTGCGCATCAACGCCGAGCGCTGGTACCGCTTTGCCGATATTTCTTCGGTCGAGGGCTTTTTGGACGAGCTGCAAGAGCGCAGCCCAGAAAAAGGCGGCCCGCTGGTGCTGCAACTGCCGCGCGCCCCCGGCGCACGCGAGCAGCGCTGGGTGCATTTGCTGTGCGGGCCGGTCGATGTCTCGGCACCGATGGCGGGCACTGCCAGCGGCCACAGCGGCCACAACAGTGCAGCGCCCGCAGTGCAAGCGCGCATCGAGGCGTTAGAAGCGCAGGTTGCCACGCTGCAAGCCATGGTGCAGCGCCTGTGTGATGAGTTGGGGATTACGGCGCAGCCAACTGCGTCAACTGTGTCAACTGCGCCGCCAACCAGCCCCGCAGACTGTTGATAAAAGCCCAGCCCTGCACGCGCGGCAGGTCGTGCAGGCGCACTACGGCCTCTTGCACGCGGCCCTCGCGCAGCGCCACGGCGCGGCCAACGCCGGGCAGCAGGCCGCAGGAGAGCGGCGGCGTAACCCAGCGGCCATCCAGCAACATGGCCAGGTTGCCGAAGGTGCTTTCAGTGATTTCACCCGCCTCATTCCACAGCACGGTGTCAAACACACCGGGCGCGCTGGACGCATCCGGGGCAAACGCTGCGTAGTGGGCGCGGCGGGTGGTTTTGTGGCGGACGAATTCGCTGTGTGCCTCGGTGAACGCGCGCGCTGCCAGTTGCAGACGCACCGGCTCGGGCGTGGCTTGCAGGGCAAACGCTTGGGCCTGCGCCAAGCCAGCGGCATCGACCAACAAACGCACGCGCCACGCGCCTTGCGGGTGGGCACCGGCCACGCTGTGCAGACACTGCTGCACAGCAGCAGCGTCCCACGGGTAGTTGAAATGCACCGCCGCGCGTTGCAGGCGCGCTAAATGATCGGCCAAGTGGTGCCACTGGCCGCCGTGCAGCGCCAGCGTTTCTAGCAGCGCAAACGGCGCACTGGCGCGCACGGCAAAGGCGCGTTTGTGTTGCCATTCACGCCATTCGGCATCGGCCTCGGCACCGGCAGTGATGCCGCTGCCAATGCCGCAGCGCACTTGCTCACCTTGCAGCACCAGCGTGCGAATCGGCACGTTAAACGTCGCGCGGACAGCGCCTGGGCCGGCTGACGGGTCGGGGCGCACCACACCGACAGCGCCGCAATACACGCCGCGCGGGCCAGCCTCCAACTGCGCAATCGCCTGCATAGCACGCACTTTGGGCGCGCCGGTGATGGAGCCGCACGGAAACAGCGCAGCAAACACATCCACCAAGGTGGTGCCAGGCCGCGTGCGCGCGTGTACGTCAGACGTCATTTGCCAGACTGCGGGCAGGGCTTGGGTATGGAACAACACCGGCACTTGCACGCTGTGCGACTGGGCGATGCGCGAGAGGTCGTTGCGCAGCAAATCGACAATCATCACGTTCTCAGCGCGCTCTTTGGGGCTGGCGCGCAGGGCGGCGGCGCGGGCAGCGTCTTGCTCGGGCGTGGCACCGCGCGGGGCCGTGCCTTTCATGGGGCGCGTCAGGATGTCTCCGCCGCCGGGCTGGCTGCGCCAGTCAAAAAACAACTCGGGCGAGACCGACAGCACCTGGCCTTGGCACTGGCCCATATCCAACAGCGCTGCATATCCGCCCGGCTGGGCGCGTTGCAGCGCAGCAAACAGGGCGCGGGCGGTGTCTGCAGCCACTGCGCCAGTGCCTTCGACGCTGGCCTGCGTCTGCGCTGTGTAGTTGACTTGGTAATAGTCGCCAGCGGCAATCGACTGGTGGATCTGCGCCAGCGCAGCATCAAAGGCGGCGCGCTCGGGCAGCGTGTGCCAGTGCAGGGTAGGAGCGCTGGCCGCGTCCGCAGCGCACGCTGATAGGGATGGCGACTGCGGTTGCGGTTGCGGTTGCGGTTGCGGTTGCGGCGCGTCGTAGACCGCAAACCACGCCAGCGGGCCGTCAGCGGTGTGGGTTTGCAATGCCGCATCAAAGGCGGCGGCGGCCTCGTAGCGCAGTGCGCCAACGCACCACGCGCCTTGCTCGGCAGCGGCTTGCACCGCCGCCAAAACCGCGCGCACTTCAGCCCGTTGCGTGGCTATCAGCAGTTGGCGCGGCGCGGCAAAGGTGTGGCACAGGCGCGGCGCAGCGCTGTCGTGCGGGTCGGCAAAGTCAATGGTGCAGGCAGGGGTGTGCATGGGCACTGGTGCCGCAAAACCGCGCCTTAGATCGGCAAGCCAGCAACAAAATTGCGCTTGTGCTTGTACTGCGCGCGCAGCGTGGCCAGCCACACGGTTTTTTGCACCGAGTCCATGCGGGCGGTGATGGTACGCACCAGTTCCAGCACCTCGCTATAGGGCGATGCGGCCACGGCCATAAAAGAGGGAAACACGCGCAGCAGCAACTCCACAGCGGCAGCGTCTTGCGCGGGAGGCAGTTGTTGCGCCAGCGCTTGCAGCGTGTGCATATCGCACTGGGTGGCGGGCGTCAGGGCCAGCGTCAGGGCGGCGTCGAGATCGCCCTCGGCCAAATACCAGTTGATTTGCACATTGACGCGCCGACCAATCAGGGCATCGCGCTGGCGAAACGGGCTTTTGCGCTGGCGCTCCATTTCTTCTAGTTCGCGCTGCTCTATCCAGGCAAACAATTCACTGCGGTAGGCCGCGCGATCGTGACCAGCGCGCTCTGCGACATCGAGCACTTCGGTGTAAATGCTGGCCGACGGCTGGGCCTGTAAGCGCCGACGCAGCAGCGGCAGGGCAGCGGCGTAGTTACCGCCCTGCAAGTGGCAGTGCAGCAGTTGGCTTTCGCAGACTTTGTCGTGCGGGTAGTACGCAGCGCCTATCTGCGCCCAATGCAGGGCTTGGTCGTGCCAGCCTTGTTTTTCGCACCAACGCACCAATTCAACAAATTCGGATGGTTGGCGCACGCTCTCGGTCATGGCAGCGCACACCGCCTGGGCGTCGCCTTGGCTGCGCAGGCTGATCAGGTAGCGGTAGCGCAGCAAACTGCGCTCGCTGTCGGCGTCGTTGTCTAAGGTGCCGCTACTTATCGCAGCGCTGTGTGCCTGTCGCCAAGCCTGCCAGTCGGCCTGGGTGCGTGCGTGGTAGCGTGCCTGCACAGCGGGCCCGGCGGCGGTCAGCACCAAACCTTCGTCCCACATCTCCCAGGGGTCGGCTTCGACCAGCGCCCACCATTGATCCAGCCAGTCGCTTGGCGGCGGCGCAGCGCGCAGGGCCTGCAGCAGCAGCGCCTGCAGTGCTTCACTGATGTCGCACAACTCGCCGTCGCTGTCGTCAGCGCGCACGGCAACCTCATAAATTCCATGCAGCGCGTGCTCGCACAAGTCCAACAACACCGCTGGATCGCGCTCCAACCAGGGCGAGAGCTGCACCAGCAGCTGGGCCGCGCGCTGGGCATAGCGGTGAACGTAGATGCGCTCAAGCCATTCACGCTCGTCTTTTAGCAGCTCAGTGATGGCCGTGCGCAGTGCCTGTGGGTCTTCGCTGGCGGCCCACAGTTGCAGGTCGGCCATCAGCTCGGGCTCGTTCTCAGCCCAAGCCCAAAGCCTATCGGCCAACGCCGAAGTGCTTTGGGCTTGCACAAAGCGGCGCAATGTGGCTTGAGAGCTGGCGCTGGCGGATGTGGATCGAGCGGTCATAGAAAAGCTTGTGGGTTTGAGTAAAAACAGGCACTAGCGCTTATATATCAAGCGCTTATAGCTATTAAAAATATAGCAATCAAATCAGGCAGCACCAAGATGTGGCAGCAAGCCAGCCACCGGCTGACCGTTTTTCAGGGCAGCGGTAAAGGCCAGCATCCGGTCAATCGGCTGGCGCGCGCGTGCAATGAGCGCTGGGTCAACGTGGACGGCGTTGCCGCCAGTTTCCAGCACGCGCAGCACACCGGCCAAGCCGTTCATCGCCATCCACGGGCAGTTGGCGCAGCTTTTGCAGGTGGCGCTGTTGCCAGCGGTGGGCGCTTCGATGAACACTTTGCCGGGGTTGAGCGTGCGCAGCTTGTGCATCATGCCGGCGTCGGTGGCGACAATAAAGGTGCGCGCGTCCATGTCGTGCGCGGCCTTCAGGATGGCCGAGGTCGAGCCCACCGCGTCGGCCAGCGCAATCACGTCTGCGGGCGATTCCGGGTGTACCAGCACGCGGGCAGCAGGGTGCTCTTGCATCAGCGCTTGCAGCTCAAACGCCTTAAATTCGTCGTGGACGATGCAAGCGCCGTTCCACATCACCATGTCAGCACCGGTTTCGCGCTGGATATAGCTGCCCAAGTGGCGGTCGGGAGCCCACAAGATTTTTTGCCCACTGGCCTTGAGCGCACTGACGATATCCAGCGCGCAACTGGACGTCACCAGCCAATCGGCGCGCGCTTTGACGGCGGCGCTGGTGTTGGCGTACACCACCACGGTGCGGTCAGGGTGCTGGTCGCACAAGGCGCTGAATTCGTCTGCCGGGCAACCCAAATCGAGCGAACAAGTCGCGTCCAAATCGGGCATCAGAATGGTTTTTTCGGGCGACAAAATCTTCGCCGTCTCGCCCATAAAGCGCACGCCCGAGACCACCAGCGTCTGCGCCGCGTGGTCGCGGCCAAAGCGCGCCATTTCCAGCGAATCGCTGACGATGCCGCCGGTTTCTTCGGCCAAATCTTGCAAGTCGGGGTGGACGTAGTAGTGCGACACCATCACCGCATTTTTTTCTTTCAATAGCTGGCGGATGCGCTCTTTGGTGGCGGCGCGCTCGGCCTGCGACAACTCGGGCGGCACCCGCGCCCAGGCGTATTTGGTGCTACAGACTGCGCCGCCTTGGGGCTGCTCGTATTGAACTTCTTTGATAGCGATGGTGGAATTCATGCGGCCAAGTCCTCTAAGCGCATAGAAAAATCAGTGGCCTTGACGTCTTTGGTCAAGCCACCAATCGAGATACGGTCAACACCGGTGTCGGCCAGCGCACGCAAACCGTTGAGCGTAACGCCGCCGGAGATTTCTAAAATGGCCCGGCCTGCGTTCAGGCGCACCGCTTGCTCTAGCGTGGGCACGTCCATGTTGTCCAGCAACACCATGCGGGCACCCACAGTCAGCGCCTCTTCCAATTGCGCCAGGGTTTCCACTTCGATTTCAATGAATTGGGCTTGCGTGGCAATGGCCTCAGTGGCGCGCAGCACCGCTTGGATGCCGCCCGCAGCGGCAATGTGGTTTTCTTTGATCAGCACCGCATCAAACAGGCCAATGCGGTGGTTGGTGCCCCCGCCCATGCGCACGGCGTATTTTTGCGCCAAGCGCAGACCAGGCAGGGTTTTGCGCGTATCGACAATTTGCGCGCGCGTGCCTGCCACGGCGTCCACGTAAGCGCGGGTTTTGGTGGCGACAGCAGACAGCAGCTGCAAAAAGTTCAGCGCCGTGCGCTCGGCGCTCAGTAGGGCGCGGGCGTTGCCGTCAATCTCCAGCACCACTTGGTCAGCGGCGCAGCGCTGGCCCTCGGCAACGTGCCAGGTCAGGCGCACATGGGGGTCTAAAGCGCGCAGCGCCGCTTCGGCCCACGGCGCACCGCACAGCACCGCGCTCTCGCGTGCCAACACGCGGGCACGCACGCGCCGCGCTGGGTCAATCAGGCCAGCAGTGAGGTCGCCACTGCCCAAGTCTTCTTGCAAGGCGCGCGCAACGTCTAGCAGCACCTGAGAGAACAAAGAGTGATCAGAGGGGTCAGCAAAATAGGTCATGGCGCAAGAGCATAACTGCTTGCACCACGCACTACACTTGGCCGCCTCCCCGCACTTTGGAAGACCCTGCCATGCCACACACTGCTGCGCCCCACCCTGTTTCGGGTTCGTCCGTCACTCCTTACGGCACCTTGCCGCCAGCGTCTCCCCTGCCCCAGCGCCGCCCAGTCAGCCTGCCGCGCCTGCAACAAATGCGCGATGCAGGCGACAAAATCACCATGCTGACCGCCTATGACGCCACTTTTGCCGCTGTAGCTGATGCCGCTGGCGTCGAGTGCCTTTTGATTGGCGACTCGCTCGGCATGGTCTGCCAAGGCCTGCCCAGCACCGTCGGCGTGTCGCTGGAGACCATGATTTACCACACCGAAAGTGTGGCGCGCGGGCTCAACCGCGTGCAGGGCACAGCGTGGCTGGTAGCCGATCTGCCCTTTGGCAGCTACCACGAATCAAAGGAGCAAGCACTGCGCAGCGCTTGCGCCCTGATGCAAGCTGGCGCGCACATGGTCAAACTAGAAGGCGGCGGCTGGACGACGGAAACCGTGCGCTTTCTGGTCGAACGCGGCATTCCGGTCTGCGCCCACTTGGGCCTGACGCCGCAAACCGTCCACGCACTGGGCGGCTACCGCGTACAGGGCAAAACCGACCAAGCTGCGCGCACCCTGCGCCTGCAAGCGCGCGAGTTGCAAGACGCTGGCGCAGCCATGCTGGTGCTAGAAATGGTGCCAGCAGCGCTGGCCACCGAGCTGACCAATGAGCTAGCGCAGTGCCACACCATCGGCATTGGCGCTGGCAACGGCACCGCTGGCCAAGTGCTGGTGCTGCACGATATGTTGGGCATGAACCTGGGCAAGATGGCCAAATTTGTCCACGACTTTATGCCGGGCGCTGGCAGCGTGCGCGCAGCCATGCAGGCCTATGTGTACGCCGTCAAAGCCGGCACTTTTCCAGACAACGCCGTCCATGCTTGGTAAAAAGCAGCGCCACGCTGTTTAATAGTGTTTTAGGCCGCTAGCCCTTATGGGGTCTGCGGTTTTAGCTCTCATTTTTGTTTTTTGTTTTCTTTTGTTTTCTTTTGTTTTCGTATGCATATCGCCCGCACCCTTTCCGAACTGCGCGCCGCTTTGGCGACCTCTGAGCGCCCGGCGTTTGTCCCGTCGATGGGCAACTTGCACGCGGGCCATTTGGCGCTGGTGCGCCAAGCCAAGCCGCTGGGTGACACTGCGGTGGTCAGCATTTTTGTCAATCGCCTGCAGTTTTTGCCGCACGAAGACTTTGACAGCTACCCGCGCACTTTCGAGAGCGATTGCGCCCAACTCGAAGCCTTGGGCTGCGATGTGTTGTTTGCGCCGACCGAAACTGATTTGTATCCACAAGCCCAAACCTTCAAGGTGCAGCCCGACCCTGCACTGGCCAACATCTTGGAAGGCGAGTTCCGCCCTGGGTTCTTCACGGGTGTGTGCACCGTGGTGATGAAACTCTTCAGCTGCGTGTTCAGCGGTGGCAAAGGCGTGGCGGTGTTTGGCCAAAAAGACTTTCAACAGCAACTGATCCTGCGCCACATGGTGCGCCAGTTTGCCTTGCCGATCGAGATCGTGACCGTGCCCACCAGTCGTGCAGCCGATGGTTTGGCGCTGAGTTCGCGCAACATGTATTTGTCTGACAGTGAGCGGGCGCAGGCGGTGCAGCTGTCTGCCGCGCTGAAAGACCTGGTTGCCAAGGCCTTGGAACTGGCGGCCAAAGGCGGGTCACACGCTGGGTCGCTGGAAGGCCATTGGGACATGACCGCGTTGGAATCCCAAGCCCTGGAAGGCTTGCGATCGCTGGGCTGGCAACCTGATTACCTGACCGTGCGTCGTCAAGCCGATTTGTCACCGATGGATTTGAGCAGGCACGAGCCGCTGGTGGCATTGGGTGCCGCCAGATTGGGCAAGACCCGATTGATTGACAACCTGTTGGCCTGAGGTCGATTACTCGCCCTTGGCACCGCGCCCCATCAATGCCGCAACGGCTTCTGAGGGGGCGGTCTGTCCTTGCAACACCGCCACCACGCCCTGCGCGATCGGCATGTCCACGCCCAAGTGCTGGGCACGTTGCACCACGGTGT
>CAIRYF010000241.1 GCA_903882725.1 uncultured Simplicispira sp. | reverse complement strand
GGGGCCCATTTTCTCAAAACGACCGGTTTCCTGCCACAGTTCGGCGGGTTGCACCACCGGCATCGTCAGCTCGACGGCCCCGGCGCGGTTCATTTCCTCGCGCACGATGGCCTCGACCTTGCGCACCACCCGCAGGCCCATGGGCATATAGCTGTAAATGCCAGCGCCGAGCTTTTTTATCAGTCCGGCGCGCGTCATCAGTTGGTGGCTGACTACTTCGGCATCTGCCGGGGCCTCTTTGAGGGTGGAAATAAAGAACTGTGAAGCTTTCATGGATCAATGTCAGACCAAGGGAAAGGACTCCCTTGCCGCACGCAAGGGGCCGTGCATAATGGACACAATTAAAAATTTTGGGGTTTGATTATGCTTGACCGGGACGGCTTTCGGCCGAACGTCGGCATCATCCTGCTCAACCAGAAGAACCAGGTATTCTGGGGAAAGCGCATACGCACCCACAGCTGGCAGTTTCCGCAAGGTGGCATTGACCGGGGAGAATCCCCAGAACAAGCCATGTTTCGAGAATTGCACGAGGAAGTGGGCTTGCAGCCAACCCATGTACGCGTGGTAGCCCGCACCCGGGACTGGTTGCGCTACGAGGTGCCTGACCGGTATATCCGCCGCGATGCGCGTGGACATTACAAAGGCCAAAAACAAATTTGGTATCTGCTGCAACTGATCGGCCACGACTGGGATTTGAATCTGCGTGCCACCAACCACCCGGAGTTCGACGCTTGGCGTTGGCACGAGTATTGGGTGCCGCTAGAAGCAGTGGTCGAATTTAAGCGCGGCGTCTACGAAATGGCGCTGATTGAGCTGGCCCGCTTTTTGCCGCGCCAAGAACCGCGCAACCGCTATTTACGCAGCGGAATGCGCGCGCGCGATCACGATAGTGTCGGTACTTGTATGTACCGCGCAGGCCAGTTGCTGCTGCACCCTGGGGTGGAATTGCCGCCAGGAGCGAGTTTCGACCCCGATCCGCAAACCAATTACAGCAGCCACGATATGGCCAGTCTGCTGGACTACGGCGTGCCTGCGGATAATGTGCTGGGTATGCTGGGTGTGCTGAACGCGCCGCCGCCTAAAGAATAAGTAGGCGCGACTGGCCGATAAAAAAGGCGTACTGTGCTTTATCAGCCCAGTCCGCCTTGGTGTTGTGTCGGGTTGCGCGCCTGGCTTATCCGCCCATCAGTACCAAATTGTCACGGTGTACCATTTCTGGCTCGGCCATGTAGCCCAGCAGGCTCTGAAATTCCGACGAAGATTTGCGGCACAGCAAGCGCGCCTCAGCGCTGGCGTAATTGGCCAGACCACGGGCAATTTCACTACCGGTAGTGTCACGCACGGCAATCACGTCGCCACGCGAAAAATCGCCCTCAACCGCCGTCATGCCAATCGGCAGCAGGCTTTTACCCTCAGTGCGCAGCTTGGCGGCAGCACCGTCATCGACCACCACCGCGCCGCGCATTTGCAGATGGTCGGCCATCCATTGTTTGCGCGCCTGTGTTTTGGCAGTTTGTGCCACCAGCAGCGTACCAATGCTCTCGCCCTGTGCCAAGCGCAGCAGCACATCGGGCTCGCGCCCCCACGCAATCACAGTAGAGGCACCAGAACCAGCCGCGCGCTTGGCAGCAATAATTTTGGTGATCATGCCGCCGCTGCCGATGCTGGAGCCGACACCGCCAGCCATCGCCTCCAGCGCTACGTCGCCCGCACGGGCTTCGTGGACAAACTGCGCCGCCGGGTCGCGGCGCGGATCGGCGGTGTACAAGCCTTTTTGATCGGTCAGGATGATGAGCGCATCGGCCTCGACCAAATTGGCCACCAGTGCGCCCAGCGTG
>CAIRYF010000240.1 GCA_903882725.1 uncultured Simplicispira sp. | reverse complement strand
TCAAGCTCGGCAAAGAGGCCGAGGGCCTCGACTTTGCGCCCTATCCCGGCGAACTGGGCAAGCGCCTGTGGGAGAGCGTCAGCAAACAAGCCTGGGCCGACTGGCTCAAGCACCAGACCATGCTGGTCAACGAAAACCGCCTCAATCTGGCCGATGCACGCGCGCGCCAATATTTGGCACGCCAGATGGAGCAGCACTTTTTTGGTGGCGGTGCCGACGCGGTGCAAGGCTACGTGCCCCCCAGCGCTTAAGTGGTCTGCCTCCTGCCTGCCGCTTGGGCGCAGCAAGCCCAGCCGCTAGAGCCCCTAAAACCGCTACCGCAGTGGCGGCTGTTGGATACGCGCTGGGATGCGGGCCAGCGCTTTTTGGCCCAGTGGGCTGCTTGGCGCGCTGACCCGGCGCGGCCTCGCTTGCTGCACTACATCGCTTTGCAAGTCAGCGCTGAGAGCGCCGCTGCTGTGCGCCGCGCCGCTGCCGACAACGGTGACGCCGCCTTACAGCCCTTGGCTGACACGCTGCAGGCGCAGCTGTGGGGCTTGTTGCCCGGCCTGCACCGCATCGCACTGGACGGTGGCCAGGTGCTGCTGACGCTGTGTGTGGGCGGCGACGCGTTGGAGTGGCTGCGCCAACAGGCGTGGACAGTGGATACGATTTTTTTCGATGGCCTCAGTGCCGATAAAAACGCCGACAAAAACGCCCACAACCCACAACACACTGCCAAAGCCTTGGCACGCAGCGCGCACCGGGGCACGCAATTGGTGGCGCTGGACGCCGATCCCACCCAAGCCGAATGGCTGCAGCGCAGCGGCTTTGTGTGGCAGCCGCCCCAGAGCGCCTACAGCCAGCCCCCACGGCACGCCACCTACCAGCCGCACTGGCAGTTGCGCACAACGCGCAAGCCCACCGGCGCGTATGTTCCACCGACACCGGCCCGCTGCATCGTCATTGGCGCTGGCCTGGCCGGTGCCGCCAGCGCCGCCAGTTTGGCGCGGCGCGGCTGGCAAGTGCAGGTGCTTGACAGCGCCGCCGCACCGGCCAGCGGCGCTTCGGGCCTGCCGGTGGGCCTGTTTGCGCCGCATTTGTCGGCCGATGACAACCTGTTTGCCCGCGTCTCACGCAGCGGCGTGCGCGCCTTGTTGCAGTACTGTGAATATGGTGACACTGGCGAAGCGAGCCCAGCGCTGCTACAGAAGGGCGTCGATTGGCAAGCCAGCGGCGTACTAGAGCGCCGCCCCGCCGATCGCCTTGGCCTGGCGACCAACTGGATGGACGGCCCCGGCACCGACTGGTGCAGGCCCGCCAGTGCGGCCACTTTACAGGCCGCCGGTGTGCCCTTGGATACCAGCGCTTGCTGGCACGCCCGCGCCGGTTGGGTGCGGCCAGCGCGTTTGGTGGCCGCGCTGCTGGCACAGCCCGGCATCGAGTGGCGAGGCCATGCGCACGTTGCGCAGATCAAGCAAATCAAGCAAATCCCGCAGCACCCGCGTTTGCCCGGCAGCGACAGCGCCCCCGTTTGGCAAGTGCTGGACGCCCAAGGCCGCACGCTGGCCGAGGCCGAACTGATAGTGCTGGCCGCTGGCCCCGCTTGCAACGCGCTGCTGGCAGCGGTTGAAGCAGTTGAAGCAGTTGAAGCGGTGGATGCGTCTTTGCCGCCCTTGTCACCCTTGCCGTTGCAGTCGGTGCGCGGTCAGTTGTCGTGGGGATTGCAAGATGCCCAAGTCGTGGGCCTGCCGCCGTTTCCGGTCAACGGCGGTGGCGGTTTGGTGGCCCATGTGCCGCAACCGGGGGGCGGCCTTGCTTGGCATATGGGATCGACCTTTGAGCGCGATGTCGATCAACTGCCCCTGAGCCCCGCCGAAGAAGCCGCCGCCCACGCCACCAATCAGCAGCGGCTGCAAGCGTTGTTGCCCGGCGCAGCATTGGCATTGCAAGCGGCGTTTGCGCCGACGGCGGTGCAGGCTTGGGCAGGCGTGCGCTGCACCGCACACGACCGTTTGCCCATCGTCGGGGCGATCAACGCTGCCGCGCTGCCCGGCCTGTGGGTGTGTACGGCGATGGGCGCACGCGGCCTGACCCGGGCGCTGCTGTGCGGCGAGCTGCTGGCCGCGCAGTTGCACGGCGAGCCGCTGCCGGTCCAAGCCCGGTTGGCGCAAGCGATGTCGGTGCAGCGGCAGTAAAAAAGTGAGCTGCTATCGCACGTTTGCGTGCGCTTGCAGCGCACGTTTTAGTTTTATCAGCGCCGTACTGTGCTGTACGGATATAAGCTTATTTGCATAAGCGAAGCACAAAACAATCGTTTGCTTTTATAAGTAGCGCCTTTACATTCGCCGCTATGCTTGATTTTTCGTTTGTCCTTGCTGGCTTTGCTGTTGGCCTTATCGTTGGTCTGACCGGTGTCGGTGGTGGTTCGCTGATGACGCCGGTGCTCATCTTTTTCTTTGGTGTCAAGCCGCATTTGGCGATAGGCACTGACTTGCTGTTTGCCGCCTTCACCAAGCTGGGTGGCACCGTCAGCCTGGCGCGCCAGCGCATCGTGCCGTGGCGCGTGGTGGGTTTGTTGTGCGCGGGCAGCATTCCGGCGGCGCTGGCGGCGCTGTGGTTGCTGCACCGCTTGGGGCCAGCCACGGCGCAGGTGCAGCATTTGATGACTACCACGCTGGGCGCTGCGCTGCTGCTGACGGCAGCCGCCATGGCCTACAAGGTACTGGTGTTCTCGCCGCTGCGCCAAGCGGCGGAACTGGCCGCTCGCAGCAGCAACGCC
>CAIRYF010000239.1 GCA_903882725.1 uncultured Simplicispira sp. | reverse complement strand
TTGGCGCGGTGAAACTCTACCGTGCGTGGCGTGATGCCCATGTGGTCAGCAATGTTCTTGTTGTAGTGACCTTGCAACAGTCCATCCAGCACCTCGCGCTCACGCGTGCTCAGTGCCGCCAGCGCCTGCCTAAAGCGCAGCTGCTGGCCAGCATCCAGCTGTAGATTCAGCGCGGCCTGTCTTGCAGACTGCACCTTATCGACCAGCAGGTTGTTTTGAAACGGTTTTTCTAAAAAATCCCAAGCGCCATTTTTGACAGCGGCCACCGCCATGCTCAATTCACCGTGGCCGGTCAAAAACAGCACTGGCCAAGGCCAACCCAGACCTTTGAGCTGCTCAAAGGTTTCCAGCCCCGACAATGGCTCCATGCGAATATCCAGCAGCACAACGCAACAAGCCCACCGGTCCTTATCGGCACGCAAGGACTGCAGAAAAACATCACCGCCACTCCAACTGCGCGATACCAAGCCGCGTGAGTCCAACAGCCAAACCAAGCCGTCGCGAAAATCGGCATCGTCGTCCACAACGTGGACAACGCAGTCAGAAAAACAGTTCACGGGTGTAACGGCAGCCATAACGTAAATTGTGCCCCGTTCAGCGCGCTGCTACGGGCTATATCGATGTGGCCGTGGTGCGCCTCGGCGATGGAGCGGCAAATTGCCAAGCCCATGCCCATGCCGCCCACTTTCTGACTGGCAAAGGCGTCAAAGATTTTTTGCTCAAACGCCTCGGCCACGCCGGGGCCGCTGTCTTCGATCCGGATACCAACCAAAGTCTTGGCCAGCACCAAGCTGACACGCACGCACGCTGGCGATGCAGATATGGCGTCGCGCGTCGCCCACTCGGTGGCGTTGAGCACCAGATTGTGCAGTGCGTGCTCTAGCAGCAGCGCATCGGCTGGAATCGTGCGTTCAGCTTCTGGCAGGCACAGCTGCAAGTCCAGGCCATCGGGCAGTGGCACGTTGTGAGCAACCCGTTCAATAAAGGCGTGCAGCGCCAGCGGCTGGCGCGTCATTTCTTGGCGGCGGGCAAAGGCGTTGACACGCTGGATCACGCGACCAGCCTTTTCAGTCATGCGCTCCATGCGTTCGATAACGGGCTCGATCTCGGCCAGCGTGATGCGATTTTGGCGCAGCCGGTTGAGCAGGCCGTTAGCAAAACTGCTGAGTGCGCCCAAGGGCTGGTTAAGCTCATGCGCCAGCGTCGAGGCAACCTCACCGACAGCAATCAGGCGGCCTGAGGCTTCGAGCATTTCCTGCTGGCGCGCAGCCAGCCGTTCGGTGCGCCTGCGCTCGGTAATATCCAGCGCCGAGGCCAACCAGCCAATCACCTTGCCGTTGGCCAGTGTCAGCGGCGCGCTCTGCACTAACACTTCGAGCGTGTGGCCGTCTTGGTGCAACAACAACGTTGACGCGCCTGCCTGCAGCTCGCGCTCGGGCGCTGCACGCTCGTGCAGCCACGCCAACTCATCGCCCTGCTCGGCTGGCCAATAAGGCGGCCTGCCCCCATGCGCCAGCAGCGCTGCCTCGGGCCAGCCAACCATGCGGCAAAACGCTTGGCTGACATAGAGCAGCTGGCCGTCTAGATTCCACGCACGCAAGCCCAAGGGTGCCGAGCGCTCCATTGCCGTGCGCAGCGCCAACTGGCTTTGCAATTGCGACTCGGCGCGCTGGCGCCGGGCAATGTCGCGCCACAAAAAATACAACGCCAACACCATGCCCGCCAAACACACCAGCGCAACACCAAAAAATGCCCGGGGCACCCCTGCCGGCTGGCTGTCCAATACATCAACCTGTAGCTGCCACTGCGCACCCGGCAGGCTGATAGGAACAAGATAGTGTGACGCGCTTATGCCATTGTCTGGGCTACTCTGTGCGGCTTCACTGGCTACATTGATGGCATGGCTCTTGAAAAACCAGGCCGGTATGGCATGGGCAAGCGCCTGATCAAGCGCAACGGCAGCAACATAGTCCCCCAAAAAACGCCCTTGCTCAAACAGCGGCACAGCCAGCCAGACTGCCTGCCCCGGTGTGCCGTCACCCTGAGGCAGGGGTCCTGCATAGGCAGCCCGGCGCAACCCGCGTGTGACGTCCAGCATACTGGCCAGCGCCTGGGCATTGTGCGGGTTGTTCAAGGCGGCTTGCGGCAACGCCGACACGCCATCTGATTCGGGCAGCGGGGCAGCAATCCAGCCCTGAAAGACCACCACGCCCGGGCTACGCCAAAACAAACCAGCGCGCGTGGGCACCACAGTGTTCTGCCCCCGCTGCTCCTGCTGCCCCTGTGCTTGCGCCTGCAATGCCAATGCTTCCAGCTCACTTTCTAGGCGCCGAAAGTGAAAGTGCAGCGTCTGATCCAGCCACTGCGCATCGTCGGCTCGACGCCGGTCTTCCTGTGCAACTTCCTCGGCGCGCAAAAACAGTGCTAACAAGCCAATGGACACGGACACCAGCAGCAGCAGCCCGGCCAGCCAAACCATGGCGCGGCGATTGGGTGCCGGGGTCTGGCGTTGGGCCAAATCGAACATGGCGGAATTGAGCTTAGGCGCGGAGGGCATGGCAGGTCTTTTTCGCTAGCATAGCGAAGATGTTTCACCGTTCAAATCCTGCATTACTGTGGCTGCTGGCAGCTGTGCTGGCGCTGGCGCTGGCTATCAGCGTATCGCACGCTGACAGTGGCACAGTGCTGCTGCGCTTTTCCCATGTGGTGGCCCAAGACACGCCCAAGGGCATGATGGCCAGCCATTTCAAGGAACTGGTGGCACAGCGCTCCGGTGGACGCATCCGCGTGGAGGTGTATTGCGACTCGCAGCTCTATGGCGACGACGACGAAATGGAAGCGCTGCGTCTGGGCGCAGTCGAGATGCTCGCGCCATCGTTGTCCAAATTTGGCAATTACGGGCTGCCAGAATTTGAAGTGTTTGACCTGCCTTTTTTGTTTGACAACTTGGCGCAGGTACGCCGCGTGACACAGGGGCCAGTCGGCCAGCAGCTGCTGCAGCGGCTGGGCCGCCAGCAAATGCTCGGGCTAGGCTTTTTGGACAACGGCTTCAAGCAGATGAGTGCGCACAAACCGCTGCGCACATTGGCTGACTTTCAGGGCCAGCGCTTGCGGGTACAGGCCTCGCGGGTGTTGGCAGCACAAATGCGGGCGCTGGGCGCGCAGCCCGTAGTGCTGCCGTTTGGCGAAACACTACAGGCTCTGGCCAGTGGTGTCGTGGACGGTGCCGAAAACCCGCTGTCAAACTTTCTCACACAGAAGCTGGCACCGCTGCAGTCCGATGTCACGCTGACCGGACATGGCTACCTAGGCTATGCCGTAGTCATCAACCCACGCTTTTGGGCCAGCCTCAAATCCGCAGACCGCGCGCTACTGAACAGCGCGCTGGCCGAAGCACTGGCACTGGGCAACCAACTGTCAGCGCAAATGAACGAACAGGCGCTGACACAACTACAGCGCAGCCCAAATGTTCGCATCCACCATCTGACAGCAGAGCAACGCGCTGCCCTCAAGCAGGCAGCGCAGCCGGTGTATGAGGGCTTTGCACGCAGCATCGGTGCCAGCCTACTCAAGGACGTGCAGCAGGCCATCGCCCCCTGAACAGCTAAAAATTCCACCCAACCAAGGGTAAACCCGCCTGTTGAACGACACAGTTGGCACGCCGGGCAAGGCCGTCTATCGTTGCCCCTTATGGCCTAGATGGCAATGGATGCATCTGGTTGCCATCGGGCCATGTTCCACCCTGTGGCGCCATGGCAGTTATTCCACCCATTTTTCAAGCAAGGCCGTTGTCATGTCCACGACGCTCCAACGCAAACCTCTTTACAAGTCCCTGTATGTCCAGGTGCTTTTCGCCGTCACCGTCGGGGTGCTGCTGGGCCATTTTTATCCCCAGATGGGTGCCCAGATGAAGCCGCTGGGTGATGGCTTTATCAAGCTGATCAAAATGATCATCGCGCCCATCATTTTCTGCACCGTGGTGGTCGGCATTGCCGGCATGGAGGACATGAAAAAAGTCGGCAAAACCGGGGGTCTGGCGCTGCTGTATTTTGAAATCATGTCCACGCTGGCACTGGTTATTGGTCTTGTCGTTGTCAATATGCTGCAACCGGGCGCGGGAATGCACATCGATGCAACTTCGCTGGACACCAAGGCCATTGCCGCCTACACAGACCCCAGCAAAATGCAGGGCACAGTGGACTTTTTGCTGCACGTTATTCCAAGCTCAGTGGTCGATGCGTTTGCCAAGGGCGAGATGCTGCAAGTGCTGCTGTTTTCAGTGCTGTTTGGCTTTGCGCTGCACAAGTTTGGCGGGCGCGGCACATTGGTATTTGATTTCATTGAGCGGTTTTCGCACGTGCTGTTCGACATCGTCGGCATCATCATGAAAGTCGCGCCGATTGGTGCCTTTGGTGCCATGGCCTTCACCATCGGCAAGTATGGCGTGGGCTCGCTCTTTTCGTTGGGCAAGCTGATGGGGGCTTTTTACCTGACTTGCCTGCTGTTTGTGTTCGTGGTGCTGGGCATCGTCACGCGCCTGCATGGCTTCAGCGTATTCAAATTTGTGCGCTACATCAAGGAGGAGCTGCTGATCGTGCTGGGCACGTCGTCATCCGAGTCGGTGCTACCGCGCATGATGGAAAAAATGGAAAACTTGGGCGCACGCAAGTCGGTGGTTGGCTTGGTGATTCCGACTGGCTACTCGTTCAATCTCGATGGCACATCTATTTACCTGACCATGGCGGCCATCTTCATTGCGCAGGCCACTGACACGCCCATGAGCCTGACGCAGCAAATCACGCTGCTGGCCGTGCTGTTGCTGACCTCCAAGGGCGCTGCTGGCGTCACTGGCAGTGGTTTTATTGTGCTGGCCGCTACGCTGTCGGCGGTGGGTGGCATTCCGGTGGCCGGCCTGGCGCTGATTCTGGGCATTGACCGCTTCATGTCCGAGGCACGCGCGCTGACCAACTTGGTCGGCAATGGCGTAGCCACGCTGGTAGTGGCCAAATGGACGGGCGACTTAGATATGCAGCGTCTCCATGACGGACTCAACAACCCCAACACCACAGAGTCGCAAGACCCCGAGACACTGCTGGATCTGCAAGTCACGCACATGGGACTGGCCAGCGCAAAGACCTAACAGACCTGACAGACCTAATAGACCTAACTTGCGCCGCCCTTACCCTTACTGCACAGCGCCCGGGGCCACGGTGTGCGCCATGACAGGCGCAGCAAAAATCTGCGTTGCATCCACCAAATCAAAGCGGTACGGCTGACCGCAGTATTCGCAGGCCACGTCAATTTGCCCCTGCTCGGCCAGAATGCTCTCAATCTCGTCCACGCCCAAACTGTGCAGCATTCGCCCTACGCGCTCGCGGCTGCAGGTGCAGGCAAAACGTGGGCCTTGCTCGCCCTGCTGCGGCTCAAAGCGCAGCAGCGGCTCTTGCCAAAATAAGCGGCGCAAGATGGTTTCTACGTCCAGCGTCAGCAGCTCGTCGCGCGTCAGGCTGGCCGCCAACGTGGCAATGCGGTTGTAGTCTTCGTTGCGGCCAATTTGGTCTTCTTCATCGCGCTGAGCTGCGCCACCGGCGATATTGCTCTCGCCCTTGACCGGCATCCGCTGCACCAACAAACCAGCGGCCACATGGTCATTGGCTGCCAACACCAACGTGGCATCCAACTGCTCGGACTGCAACATATAGTGCGACAGCACATCGCTCAAGCGATCCAGATTGCACCCCTGCGCATCCACCAGCGGCACCACGCCTTGGTAGGGCTGCTGGCCCGGAAATTTATCTTTTGGATCGAGCGTAATCGCGCAGCGCCCGCCGCCGTTGACATTGACTAGCGCGCCCAAGCCGGTAGCCTCTGGCACTTGGCCTTTGAGGGTGGCAGTGGCGCGCAGGCTCAAGTCCGACTGCACCTCGGCCACGGCCAGTTTGACTGGGCCATCACCAAAAATTTGCAGCACCAGCGCACCGTTGAACTTGATGCCAGACTGCATCAGCACACCGGCTGCCGCCATTTCACCCAGCAATTGCGTGACCGACTCGGGGTACTGCGCAGACGTGGTGTTGTCTTTGCGTCGGCGCAGTATGTCAGTCCACGCATCGGTCAGGCGCACGATGGCACCGCGCACCGGTTGGCCGTCAAATAAAAATCGGTGAAGTTCAGACACGCCGGGGTTCCTGCCAATTAAAAAAGGGGTTTTTAGTCAATTTCTTTTAAACCAGTACGAAAGCGCTGCGCATTGTCGATGTAATGCTGCGCACTGTGGCGCAGGAGCTCAATTTGCTCGGGTGTCAGCTGGCGCAGCGCCTTGGCGGGGGCACCGACGATCATTGCGCCATCTGGAAACTCTTTGCCCTCGGTGACCAAAGCACCCGCACCCACCAAGCAGTTTTTGCCAATCTTGGCACCGTTGAGCACGATGGCACCAATGCCGATCAGCGTCTCGTCACCCACAGTGCAGCCGTGCAGCACCGCTTGGTGGCCGACGGTGACGCGCTCGCCAATTACCAACGGATGGCCGACATCGGCGTGCAATACGCTGGCGTCTTGGATGTTGGAGCCAGCGCCAATGGTGATGCGCTCCATGTCGCCGCGCACCACCGTGCCAAACCACACGCTGGCCTGATCGCCCAGCACCACATTGCCAATCACCTGCGCGCTATCGGCCACCCAAGCCGTATCGGCCAGGCTGGGAACGATGCCATCGAGTTCATAAATTGCCATGGTTTGCTCCTGTTTTGGTAGTTTGCGTGATCATTATGACTAAAAAAGGCCTTCAGCCCTTATTGTATAAGCGCTATAAGCTACGTATTTAATAGCAAATACAAATGCTTTTGTATGGTGCAGTAGCGCAAGTGGGTATGTTGCCATTGGTAACCATTGGCACCGCTGGTTATGCGCGCAAAGCCAGCGTGATTTGCAATAGCGCTGCCCAAGTCTGGTACAACAGTGCCAAGCGCCGCAGCTCAAGTCCTTTTTAAGTGACGCGGCCTGACGCCAAGCCGGATTCAGTGAAGATGAGTTGCAGTGGTTGCTACAAAACTGAGACGAATCGCCCCCTACAAGAGCGAATTTTTGACCACTACTTTGGGCCTCTCCACAAGGGCTCCTGATTGAAATCTTGAACATGTCAAGCATTCCAGCCAACGACACACATTCCTCAGCCCCGTTACCTTCTTGCGTTGCCCTGATTGCACGCCAAGCCATCGTCAATGCGCAGCAGGCGGTAATTGGTTATGAACTTTTTAACCGCTCGCGCTCAAGCACCACCCACACCGCAGCCACCGACGTTGCGCTGGTATTTACCGCGCTTTCACACGCTGGCAGCGACGAATTGGTTGGCAAAAAACTCATTTTTGTTAATTGCACACACGAGAGCTTGGCTGGGGGCCACCTTGATCTGGTAGACCCGGACAAAGTGGTATTGGAGATTCCGCCCTTGGGGCACACCGCATCCGAAGAAGTGACCACGCGCCTGCCAATTTTGGCCAGCCTGCGCCAGCGCGGCTTTCATTTGGCCTTTAACCACACCGTGCTGCAATCGACCTACGCGCCGTGGCTGGCACTGGCCGACTACATCAAGCTCGATTTGTCTTTGCTGGCACACGATCAGTTGGCGGTTCTTATTAAATACGCCAACCGCCACTCGGGGGCCGACCTGATTGCTGAAAAGGTCGAAACCGCACAGCAATACGACGTAGTGTCTAGCCAAGGCGTGCAATTGTTTCAAGGCTATTGGTTTGCGCGCCCGGCGCTGGTACACGCCAAACTGGTCACGCCAACGCAAGCGAGCATTTTGGGCCTGATCAACTTGGTGCGCACACAAGCGAGCACCGACCAAATTGAAGATCTGCTGAAAAAGGATGCAGGACTGGCCTTTAACCTGATGCGGCTCATCAACTCATCTGGTTTTGGTATGGCACGCGAAATCACCTCGTTTCGCCAAGCCGTCATGCTGCTCGGCCTGAAAAAGCTGTTTCGCTGGGCCGCGCTGCTGCTAACCACCTCGCGCAGCGGTGGCGTGCCCTCATCGCTGGGCCAAACTGCCGTCGTGCGCGGGCGCTTAATGGAGCTGCTGGCCATCGAGCTCGGTATGCCCCCATCAGACACTGAACAGGCTTTTGTCGTAGGAATTTTTTCTCTGCTCGATGCCATGCTGAGTATGCCCATGCAGGCAGCACTGAGCCTGTTGCACGTACCGCAGCCAGTGGAAGAGGCGCTGTTGCAGCACGCAGGCGTGCTTGGCAATTTGCTTAATTTGGCGCGGGCGTGTGAATCCAATGACGATGATGCCTTTGACCGTGCAGCCAGCGCTTTGCGCCTTAGTAGCCAGCAAATTAACAACGCACATTTGCAAGCACTGGCATGGACCGATCATGTGACCGACTGAACCGCCAGCACTGCCCTTGGCTTTCTCCATGAAACGCCGAGGCCTCCTAGAATCAAAGCCCTACCACCTCTAGCCGCCCATGCCAAACACTTCTGCTTCCCAGGCAATTTCCAGCCCCGGCATTGAATGCTCTGACACCAGCAACGTGGCCATGATTGCCCGCCAAGCCATCGTGGATACGCAGCGGGCCGTGTTTGGCTACGAGCTGTTTGACCGCTCTACCACATCGCACGCACACACAGCAGCCACCGATGCCGCCATGCTGTTTAACGCCCTATCGTCTGCGGGCATCAAGACGCTTGGGGGCAAAAAATTGGTGTTTATCAACTGCACCCATGAAAGCCTGGCGGGCGGACACTTGGAATTGATTCACCCAGAAAAAGTGGTGCTAGAAGTACCCACCTTGCCCGCTGACAGCACCGCTGATGACATCGAGTACCGCCTCATCACCTTGTTAAACCTGCACAAGCGCGGGTTTCGCTTGGCCTTTGACCAGCAAGCGCTGCACCCGGCCTATGCCCCATGGCTGGCACTGGCTGCGTTCATCAAGCTGGACATGACAACCTTTGCGCCCGAGCAAGCCAAAGATTTAGTCAGATTTTCCCGTGCGTACTCGCGTGCCCAACTCGTGGCAGAAAAGGTGGAAACCGCCGAACAACACGCCCTGATGGCTGACTTGGGCGTCACGCTGTTTCAGGGCTACTGGTTTTCCAAACCGGCGCTGGTCAAGACGCAAACCCTGCGCCCTTCGCACGCCATCATCATTCAGCTCATCAACTTGGTGCGCAACCAGGCCGAAACTGTCGCCATCGAAGCCGTGCTCAAAAAAGACCCGACGCTGTCGTTCAACCTGCTGCGCTTTATCAACTCGTCAGGCTTTGGCCTGTCGTGCGAGATCACTTCATTTCGCCACGCGGTCATGATTTTGGGCTTCAAAAAGCTGTTTCGCTGGGCGGCGATGCTGCTGACCACCTCGCGCGCCGACAACGCCGCGCCCGCCATTGGCACCGCCGCCGTGGTGCGCGGGCGGCTGATGGAGCTGCTGGCTGCAGAACTGTTGCTGCCAGAAGAATGTGACAACGCCTTTGTTGTCGGAATGTTCTCGATGCTTGACACCATGCTTGGCATCCCAATGGACGAGGCGCTTGACTCGCTGGCATTGCCACAACCGGTGCTAGACGCTCTGCTGCACGGCACGGGCGTGTTTGCTCCTTTCTTGGCGCTCACCAAAGCGTGCGAAAGCGGCGATGACGCCATGTTTGCGCAGCACGCTGACTCCTTGAACCTGACCAGCCGCCAAGTCAACCTGGCCCACTTGGACGCCTTGGCATGGGCCGACAATCTGGACGAAAATTGAGTGCGCTGCATCAAATCGTCGGCCAATGGCAGCCCTTTTTGCTATTAAAAAAGTAGCTGAAAGCGCTTAATAGACAAGGGCTGACAGCCTATTTGGCTACTATTCTTGCTCCAAAGCCCAAAATATATGCTCACGCACCAACGCGCTGCTGTCTTGTGCGCGGGTGTGCAGCGCCGCACGCAATTGCGCCCGCAACTGCGCATCGCCACTGGTGCGCAGCCCATTGCCCAGCGCCACGGCAATGTTGCGCAGCCAGCGCTCGTGGCCAATGCGGCGAATCGGGCCGCCTTCGGTCTGGCGCAAAAAGGTGGCTTCGTCCCAAGCAAACAAATGCACCAACTGCTGGCTGGTCAAGCCAGCGCGCGCATCAAAGTCGGGCAGGCTGCTGACTTGGGCGTATTTGTTCCATGGGCAAATCAGCTGGCAATCGTCGCAGCCATAAATGCGGTTGCCGATCAGCGGGCGCAGCTCCAGTGCAATCGCCCCGGCGTGCTCAATCGTCAGGTAAGAAATGCAACGGCGCGCATCCAGCCGGTGCGGTGCCAAAATGGCTTGGGTCGGGCAGACATCAATGCACGACTGGCAACTGCCGCAGTGCGCGCTGACCGGCTCGCTCGGATCCAGCGCCACGTCGATATAAATCTCGCCCAAAAAGAACATCGATCCGGCATCGCGGCTCAGTACCAGCGTGTGCTTGCCGCGCCAGCCCTGACCGCTGTGCGCTGCCAGCTCGGCCTCTAACACCGGCGCTGAATCGGTAAACACGCGGTGGCCCAGCGGACCAATCTCTTCTGCAATGCGATCACTGAGCTTTTGCAAGCGTGCGCGCAGCACCTTGTGATAATCGCGCCCCCGGGCGTACACCGAGACCGCGCCTTGCGCCGGATCGGCTAAACGCGCAAACTCCAACGCCTGCCAACCGGCGGGCGTGTTGAGCACGGTGCGCGGCAAATAATTCATGCGCGCGGTAATCACGCTGACGGTGCCGGGCACCAACTCCGCTGGGCGGGCGCGCTTTAGGCCGTGCGCTGCCATGTAATGCATATCGCCATGGAACCCTTGCTCTAGCCACTGCATCAACCCTGGCTCGGCACCCGACAAATCGACCCCGGCCACGCCAATTTGGGAAAATCCCAGATCATGCGCCCATTGCTGAATTTGAGGAACCAGTTGACTGCTGCATATCATCATCGCCCGATTGTAGAAAGCACCCCTGCTGCGGCAAACGCCTGCACACGCCAAGTCACTTGGCACAGTGAGGACGATACCGCCGCCTTTGCTCGCCAACTGGCCGCACAGCCCTTGCTGGCCGACGCCTTTATCACCTTGCACGGCGAGCTGGGCGCGGGCAAAACCACGCTGGTGCGCCACCTGCTGCGCGCTTTGGGCGTGCAAGGGCGCATCAAAAGCCCCACCTACGCCGTGGTCGAACCACACGAAGCGCCGCACTTGGCTGTCTGGCACTTTGATTTTTATCGCTTTCGCGACCCGCGCGAATGGGAAGATGCGGGCTTTCGGGACATCTGTGCCAGCCCCGGACTCAAGCTGGCAGAATGGCCACAAAAGGCTGCGGCGCTTATCCCGTCTGCGGATATTGCTATTGATATAGAAGCACTGGA
>CAIRYF010000238.1 GCA_903882725.1 uncultured Simplicispira sp. | reverse complement strand
GCCCGGGTCGATGGTTATGACATCACCCAAGCAGACTGGGATAACACCCACCGCGCAGAGTCCGATCGCATCCGCACCGAGCAGCCGACCGTTGATGCCAAGTTGCTTGACTCGTCCAGCGCCCGTTACGCTACGCTAGAGCGCATGGTACGCAATCGTGTATTGCAGGCAGCCGTGAAAAAAATGCGCATCATCACCACCGATGCCAAACTGGCCAGCAGCTTGCAGGAAATCCCCCAGATTGCTGCGCTGCGCCGCGCCGATGGCACGCTGGACGCAGAAGCCTATCGCGCGCTGGTTGGTTCCAAAGGCATGACGCCCGAAGGTTTTGAGGCCAGTATGCGCAACGAGTTGGCTGTCAACCAAGTCATGGGCGTGGTTATGGGCACCTCTTTTGCTACCCCCGCTCAAGCCAATGTGTCGCTTGATGCTCTGTTTCAGCGCCGCGACATCCAATTGGTGCGCTTTGAGCCCCAAAATTTTGTCAGCCAAGTGCAGCTCACCGAAGCCGATCTGCAAGCGTATTACCAGCAGCACCCGGCGCTGTTTCAGCAGGCAGAGCAGGTCAACGTAGATTACGTGGTACTCAATCTGGACAGCGTGGGTGCGGGCATCGTGCTCAACGAAGATGATCTGCGCACCTATTACAAAGAAAATATCGCTCGCTTGGCAGGCAAAGAAGAGCGCCGCGCCAGCCACATCTTGATTACTGCGCCCAAGGATGCTTCCGTTGCTGACCGCGCCAAAGCCAAAGAGCGTGCGACAGCTTTATTAGAGCAAGTGCGTACAACTCCGACCAGTTTTGCCGAAGTGGCCAAAAAATCATCTGACGACACCGGCTCTGCCACCCAAGGTGGCGATTTGGGTTTCTTTGGCCCTGGCGCTATGGTCAAGCCGTTTGAAGAAGCTGCTTTTGCTCTGCAAAAGGGGGGCATCAGTGATGTGGTCGAAAGCGATTTTGGCTATCACATCATTTTATTGACTGATGTCAAAACACCGCGCCAACCAAGCTTCGAAGAGTCGCGTCCATCGCTAGAAGCCGACCTCAAGCAGCAGCAAGCACAGCGCAAATACGCCGAAGTGGCCGAGTCGTTTACCAACGATGTCTACGAGCAGTCCGATAGCCTGCAGCCGGTGGCCGACAAGCTCAAACTCAAACTGCAAACTGTCCAAAACGTGGCACGCACCCCAGTCGCTGGCGTAACCGGGCCACTGGCCAATGAAAAATTCTTGCAGGCAATTTTTTCGGCTGACTCGCTGGAGCACAAACGCAACACCGAAGCCATAGAAATCGGCACTAATCAAATGGTTGCCGGTCGCGTCACGCAATACACACCAGCGCGCACCTTGGCGTTTGATGAGGTGAAAGTGAAGGTCAAGCAGCTGTATATTGAAGAAAAATCAGCTGAATTGGCCCGTAAAGAAGGCGAAGCCAAGCTCGCCGCCTGGATTGCCAAGCCCGACAGCGCCACCGGTTTGGCTGCGCCAATGGTCATCTCGCGCGACCAGCCACAAAAACAGCCACGCGCCTTGATAGATGCTGTCTTGAGCGCTAAGGCAGACACGCTGCCTGCATGGACTGGCGTTAGCTTGGGTCTGCAAGGCTATGCAATTGCCAAAATCAACAAAGTGATGCCCGGCACCGCCCCTGCTGCCGAGATGGCACAACGCCACCAGCAATACCAGCAGTGGTTGGCCAAGGCAGAAGGATTGGCCTACTACGAAATGCTCAAAGAGCGCTTTAAGGTGCAAATCAAAGTACCCCGCCCTACGGCAGAGCAAGATACGGCAGAAAATTGAGGCCAGTTTCTTAAAATCGTATTTTTAACAGGCTATAATTCAAAGCTACGGTGGCTGTAGCTCAGTTGGTAGAGTCCAGGATTGTGATTCCTGTTGTCGTGGGTTCGAGCCCCATCAGCCACCCCAAGTAAATCAACAACTTAGCCGCTCCTAACCGGGGCGGCTTTTTTGTTTCCCGCTAGGATGTAAGGGCGGATGTAAGAAGATTTTCCGAATCGGGCACTTTTGGGCCTGCACCCGGCTGGCGCTGTCTGCCCTTTTTAAGGGCTAACAAAACCCCAGACAGCACGGCCTGCACTTGCT
>CAIRYF010000237.1 GCA_903882725.1 uncultured Simplicispira sp. | reverse complement strand
CTTCGGGCATATCAACGTTTTCAGTGCGTGCCTTGTTGATCAAAATGGCCACGCGCATTTCAAGCTCGGGCGGCTCGATAGTTACCGTCAGGCCCGAATCAAAGCGCGACACCAAGCGCTCGTGGATGTCGGCCAAGCCCTTGGGGTAGGTGTCGCTGGTCATGACGATGTGGCTTTTTTTGGCCAACAGCGCTTCAAAGGCGTTAAAGAACTCTTCTTGGGTGCGATCTTTGTTGGCAAAGAACTGCACGTCATCAATCAGCAGCAAATCAAGCGAGTGGTAGCGCTCTTTAAATTCATCAAAAGTTTTGCGCTGGTAGGCCTTCACCACATCCGAGACAAATTGCTCGGCGTGAATGTAGAGAACTTTGGCATCGGGCCGGTCGTGCAGCAGCTTATTGCCCACGGCGTGTACCAAATGCGTCTTGCCCAAACCAACACCACCGTAGATAAACAGCGGGTTGTACAAGTGCCCCGGCATACTGGCCACATGAATGGCTGCAGCGCGCGCCATGCGGTTGGCTGTGCCCTCGACCAGCGTGTCAAAAGTGAGTGCTGCATTCAACCGGTTGCGCAGCACGCCCCGGGAACCATCGTCCACCGCAGGGGCTGACTCGGCAAGGGCTGGAGCAACCGTGTGACTGGCGGGAATGTGGGTGCGTGCAGTGCTGGTACGTTGGGCAAGGGCCAAATCCAGCACCAGTGACTGGCCAGACAACAACTCTAGCGAATTGGCAATGCGACCGGCGTATTGGGCGCGAATCCAGTCCAGTGTGAAGCGATTGGGAACGTAAAGGGTGATGCGTGAAAGGTCTTCAGTGACCTGTGCCGCCAGCGGCCTGATCCACGTATTGAACTGCTGCGCGGGTAAATCTTGGGCCAGTTGTTCAAGGCAGGCCTGCCACAGTGCCTGACCAGCGTCAGCGCCGACGACGGGGGTCGTGCTGCGGGGAAGTTCCTCTGTCATTCGGGTGTTTTTCTTGTGGATAGAAGGAACATTCAAGGCCATAAATTGTAGCTTATCAAGTAGTTATCCACAACTTAATAACCGTTTTCTACGCCGCTTTTGGGCAATTGCTTTGCGCAGATCATTGCCTTGACGGCATGAACCTGCAATAATCTTCGGTTTCCCTGAATGTGTTCAGGGTGATTTGACCCGGGCCGCATCCTGCGCGGCAGAACTGAACCCCTGAAGGACTCCACATGAAACGCACTTACCAACCCTCCAAAACGCGCCGCGCCCGTACCCATGGCTTTTTGGTGCGTATGAAAACCCGTGGTGGCCGCGCTGTCATCAACGCACGCCGCGCCAAGGGCCGCAAGCGCCTGGCCGTCTAAGGCCACTGGACTTGGGCACGCTCCCCGGTTTGCGCCGGAAAACTCCCTGCGGAGCGCCCTGATGCAGCGGCTACAAACCCGCGCGCAGTTCCAAGCCACGATGGCTGGCGGCACTGTCGCCCGTACAGCCCATTTTGCGTTGCACCGTTTGGCATTTGATGCCGACAGTGCAGCGCATTTGTCGTTGTTTGAGCAGCCAGATGTCTGGCTGGGCGCTATGGCACCCAAGCGCTGGGCGCGCCGCGCGGTGACGCGCAACGCTATCAAGCGGCAAATCTATACCGTAGCGACGGCGCTGGAGCCGCAATTGTTGGTGGCATCCTATGTGGTGCGCTTGCGTACCACATTTGATCGCAAGCACTTTGTCAGCGCCAGCTCGGAGGCTTTAAAAGCCGCCGTGCGAACTGAGTTGTTGCAGCTTTTTGCCCGCGCTGCACCCCAAGGTACGCAGCCATGATGCAGCGCTTATTGATCGCGCTGGTCAAAGGCTACCGCTTAATTCTCAGCCCGTGGCTGGGCTCGGCGTGCCGCTTTGAGCCGACTTGCTCGGTCTATTCCATTCAGGCGCTGCAGCAGCATGGCGCTGGCGCAGGGTCATGGTTGACACTGGCGCGACTGGTGCGTTGTCAGCCTTGGTGCCAAGGCGGGCATGATCCGGTGCCGTCCGAGGCACCGCGCGCATCCCGCCTGTTTTCACGGCTTTTGCATCCAGCCAACTCCTCCTCCTCACCAAAGAAGTCTCCATGAACGACATCCGCCGCACTATTTTGTGGGTGATATTTGGCTTTGCCTTGGTCCTGTTGTGGGACAAATGGCAGCTGCATAACGGCAAGCAAGCCACCTTTTTCCCCTCCCCCACAACAGCAACGGCAACAGCAATGGCGCCCGCTGCTGGCAGTGGCGCGGCTGCGGTGCCAGCACCCGCCCCAGTGGTGTCTACGGCTGCCGTGCCGACGCACCAAGGTGAGCGTGAACGCACACCCGTGGCACGCGAGCAGGTCGAAGTAACTACCGACGTGCTGCGCCTGAAATTTGACAGCGAAGGCGGTTCGCTGACCTACGCTCAATTGCTCAAATACGCCGACATGGCCGACAGGTCGCAGAATTTTGTGCTGTTTGACGAAAGCGCCCAGCGCGTTTACGTGGCACAAACTGGCTTGATTGGCGGCAATTTCCCCAATCACAAAACCGTGATGAGCTTGGTGCCCGGCGCGCGCGAACTCAAGGACGGCCAAGACAGCTTGACGGTGCGCTTTGAGTCGCCCGAGATGGACGGCGTCAAGCTGGTCAAGACGTGGACGATCCAACGCGGCGCTTACGCCGTCGCCGTGCAGCACGAAGTCATCAACACCGGCAGCGCCAGCGCGTCGCCGCAGCTGTACCTGCAATTGGTGCGCGACGGCAACAAGCCGCCAGGCGAATCGTCCATTTATTCGACCTTCACTGGCCCAGCGGTTTACACCAGCGCCAAAAAATACCAAAAGGTCGAGTTCAAAGAGATTGACTCGGGCAAGGTCGATATCGAAAAGTCGGGCACCGACGGCTACGTGGCCATGGTGCAGCATTACTTTGCTTCGGCGTGGCTGCTGGCCGATGGCCTGCCGCGCGACCTGTTTATGCGCAAGGTCGATACCAACTTGTACTCGGTCGGCATGATCACGCCACTGGGCACTTTGGCCCCCGGCACCAGTAAGACGCTGGATGCCAACCTGTTTGCCGGCCCACAGATTGAAAAATCCATGGAGTCGCTGACCCCCGGCTTGGAGCTGGTCAAAGACTACGGCTGGCTGACCATTTTGGCCAAGCCTTTGTACTGGTTGCTGGACAAAATCCACAGCTTCTTGGGCAACTGGGGCTGGTCGATTGTGGGCTTGGTGCTGCTGCTGAAAATCTTGTTTTATTGGCTCAACGCCAAGGCCTACGCCAGCATGGCCAAGATGAAGGCCATCAACCCGAAGATCGTCGAGATGCGCGAGCGCCTGAAAGACAAGCCCCAGCAGATTCAGCAAGAGATGATGCGCATCTACCGCGAAGAAAAAGTCAATCCGATGGGCGGGTGCTTTCCTATCGTGATCCAGATTCCAGTGTTTATTGCGCTGTACTGGGTATTGCTGTCGAGTGTGGAAATGCGCAACGCGCCGTGGATTGGCTGGATACATGACCTGTCCTCGCCCGACCCGTTCTTCATCTTGCCGGTGCTGATGACCCTGAGCTCGCTGCTGCAAACGGCGCTGAACCCCGCACCACCAGACCCGATACAGGCCAAAATGATGTGGATCATGCCGCTGGTGTTCAGCGTGATGTTCTTCTTCTTCCCGGCTGGCTTGGTGCTGTACTGGTTGACCAACAACATTTTGTCGATTGCCCAGCAGTGGGTTATCAACACCCGCATGGGTGTGCCGCCGCAGTTCAATCTGCCCAAGTTCAAGTAACGGGCGTTCCGGTGGGGTGCTATTGAAATAGAAGCTGCTAGCGCACGTCTCTATTGATTTTCAGATAAAAAACCATCTGAAATCAAGGCTTATCAAGCGCTAGCAGCTCCTGATAAAGGAGCGTATCTGCCAATGCTATCTCGCCACACCAATCCCATCGCCGCCATCGCCACCGCCCCGGGGCGCGGCGGCGTTGGCATTGTGCGTATCTCTGGCAAGGCGCTGGGGCCGCTGGTGCAGTTGCTGTGCGGGCGTGCGCTCAAGCCGCGTGAAGCCACCTATTTACCGTTTTGTGACGCCCAAGGCCAGCCGATTGACCAAGGGCTGGCTTTGTACTTTCCGGCACCGCATTCCTACACCGGCGAAGACGTGCTCGAACTCCAAGCGCACGGCGGCCCGGTGGTGTTGCAACTGCTGCTGGCGCGCTGCTTAGAGGCCGGCACCCAAGTGCTGGCGGGTCTGCGCGTGGCGCAACCGGGCGAGTTCACCGAGCGGGCATTTTTGAACGACAAAATCGACTTGGCCCAAGCCGAGGCGATTGCCGATTTAATCGACGCCTCAACAGCAGCGGCCGCGCGCAGCGCCAGCCGCTCGCTGGCGGGCGAGTTTTCCGCGCAGATCCACCAGCTGCGCGACGCACTGATCCATTTGCGGATGCTGGTCGAAGCGACGCTGGATTTTCCTGAAGAAGAAATTGACTTCCTGCGCAAGGCCGACGCGCGTGGACAGCTATCGAATTTGCAGCAAACGCTGGCGCAGGTGATGCAGCGCGCACAGCAAGGCGCGCTGCTGCGCGAGGGCATCAAAGTGGTGATTGCCGGCCAGCCCAACGCGGGCAAAAGCTCGCTGCTCAACGCCTTGGCCGGGGCCGAGCTGGCTATCGTCACGCCCATTGCAGGCACCACGCGCGACAAGGTGCAGCAGACGATTCAAATCGAAGGCGTGCCGCTGCACGTGATTGACACCGCCGGGCTGCGCGACAGCCAAGACGAGGTCGAACGCATTGGCATTGAACGCGCTTGGGATGAAATTGCCGGTGCCGATGCGGTGCTGTTTCTGCACGATTTAAGCCGCTGCAATGCTATCGAATACAGAGCTGCTGAGGCAGACATAGCAAGGGCTATGGCGCAAAAAGCCTCAAAAAATGTACCGATTATTGACGTCTGGAACAAAAGCGACTGCGTCCCGCCCGAGCACGCGCTGCCGCCAGCGATGGCCGAGGGCGCGCATACCAGCGTGCGTTTATCGGCCCGCACCGGCGAAGGACTGGACCTGCTGCGCCACACGCTGCTGCAAATGGCCGGCTGGCAGTCGGCACCCGAAGGGGTGTTTATCGCCCGCGCCCGCCATGTGCAGGCGCTGCAAGCGGTAGATGCACACCTGATGGAAGCGGCAGCACAATTGCACGCAGCAGGCCCGGCGCTGGACTTGCTGGCCGAAGAATTGCGCTTGGCGCAAAACGCGCTCAATCAAATTACCGGCGAGTTTTCATCAGATGACTTGCTGGGGGTGATTTTTTCTAGCTTTTGCATCGGAAAATAAGTGGCAATGAATGCAGTTTCTCTCTCCGCAAACCAGCCCGACCTGTCAGGCCTGATCCAGGCTTTTGCACACGCTGTCGGAGAAGACAGCATGAGCGATCCATTTACGCCCGTGCAATGGAGCACGTTAGCACCGTATTTGCAGCAGTGCTCGCTGGCCGCAGGACAAGTGCTTTTTAGCCGAGGCACAAATGACCGAACGCTCTACCTGATCGAAAGTGGCAGCCTCAGCGTCCACTATGAAGATGAAAAAGAACGTTTGCGCTTGGCCATCGTCGGCAGTGGCTCGGTGGTGGGAGAAGGGGCATTTTTTTCACACCGCCCACGCAGCGCCTCTGTGCAGGCAGCGGCAGTGAGTAAATTGTGGGGTTTAACCGGTTTGCGCTTTACGGAACTAAGCAACCGCCAGCCAGCACTGGCCTTGGGGCTGGCGATGGCAGCGGGGTCAGTGCTGGCCAGGCGCTTGGGCAATCGCCGCCGCCGCGTTGCGGCGACCTGACGCGCACGTTACACTCTTTGCGGATTTATCCCGTGTTGTCCGCAGAAAGAAAGTCATGTCATTTTTCAGCTGGCTTATGCGCAAGCCCACCGTTCAACGGCCATTGCCTCAGCCTTCAGCGCCATTGAATTCCGGTGCGCCCGCCTCTGCACCGGGGCGTACCCACAAATCTTCAACCCCTTCTCTTACGCCTGAGCAGACCGCAACGACTAAAAACGAGCGCATGGAGCGGCGCGAGCTGCTGTATATCGTCGTGCGCGACGCCATGGTCTGCGCGGGCGTACTGTCTGCCAGTTACAAATTTAAAGTGCTATCGCTCGATCCGCGTGGTTTGCAGTTTTTGGTGATGATGGATTTGGCACCCGAATTTGGTGGCGATACGACACGTTTAAGTGAGATAGAAGCTTTGGTTACCCAGACCGCCAAAGCCCGCTACAACATTGCCGTCACTGCTGTGTACTGGCGCATCAATGAACACGCGGCGACAACTACGGCTACAGCTGCAACCACAGCCACAACTACTGCGGCTGCAGTTACGGCGGGCACACAAAAAAACGCCTTCTTGCCCACCGCCCAGCCCACCCAGCCCACCCAGCCCGCCCGCCCAGCGGGCTTTAGCGCACGCACACCGGACTTGGCGCGGCCAGCAGTGGCCAGTCCAACGTTGGCTGCAGCACCACGCCCTTCTGTACCTGGGCCGTTAGAGCAGCCCAGCGCTGGCGCACCGGTGCGCCTGGCCGCACCACGCTTTGACCCCATCGAAGCAGACGAAGTGGCTGCATTCAAGCAAGCTTTGGCCACTGCAGCGGCCGCTCGCGCACCAATTGCCGCCACACCCGGCGTTCCGCAGCGTTCAGGCCCGTACCGCCCAGCGCCCGTCAACGATTTCCCCGACACAATCATGCCCGAGCAAGAAGGCCGGGCACAAAGCCTCAGCAACACCCAATACGGCCAGTTGTAAGCCGCGCGGGCCATCAAAGCTGCACTGGCACCATGGCAGCGCGTTGTAGCACGCGGCCTCAATGGCCAGCAAAATCCACCAGCGTGAACAACGCCAGGCCGCTGTCTTTGAGGCGTTGTGATCCGCCTAACTCGGGTAAGTCAACAATCGCTGCACCTTCCATGACGGTGGCGCCGAGGCGCTCTAGCAATTTGCGCCCGGCCATCATGGTGCCACCGGTGGCGATCAAGTCGTCTATCAATAGCACCCGGTCGCCAGGCTTTACGGCGTCGGCGTGCAGTTCAACGGTGGCGCTGCCGTATTCCAGCTCATAGGTTTCCGCCACGGTGGTGAAGGGCAGCTTGCCTTTCTTGCGGATGGGTACAAAACCGACATTCAGCTCGTAGGCCACCACTGCGCCCAAAATAAAGCCACGCGCATCCAGCCCAGCCACCACGTCTGGACGCAAGTCGCTGTCCATATAGCGATGGACAAAGGCATCGATCAGCACCCGAAATACCTTGGGGTTTTGCAACAGTGGCGTGATGTCGCGAAACTGCACACCCGGCACCGGCCAGTCGGAGACGGTGCGGATGTACTGGCGAAGATAGTCGTTGATGTTGTGGTGTGGCATGGCAGCGGGGTGGCAGGGGTAGATGTGATAGGGGTAGGGGTAGGTGGTGTAGGTGTTGTGCTAGGGGGGGGTGAGCAGCCAGCAGATCAACCGCGCAGCAGCTTGCCTTGCGCCACGGCCAGTGCGGTGGGGTGGCCCGAGAGCACCAAAGTGTCGCCTTCGGCCAGCACCATATCGTCACTGGGCGTGGCCATGTGGCCATTGCCGTGGCGCAGATTGACTACTTCGACCCCCATGGCGTGCAGCGCCAGCTGGCCTAGCGGGCACCCTAATGCTTTCGCGCCCAACGGCAGGGTAACAGTGGACAGACGCGCCTGATCACGTTCGTTGACGGTGTCGTCATCAGCACCATGAAAGTAGCCGCGCAGCAGCTTGTAGCGCGCTTCGCGCTGATCTTGCAGCAGGCGAATCACGCGGCGCATCGGCACGCCCACCAGTGCCAGCGCGTGGCCGGCCAGCATCAGCGAGCCTTCGATGGCTTCGGGCACCACCTCGGTAGCGCCAGCGGCTTGTAGGCGGTCGAGGTAGGTGTCGTCTTGGGTACGCACCACCACTGGTGTATGCGGCGCGTGGGTGCGGATATTGGCCAGTACCTTGAGCGAGGCCGGAACATCCCGGTAAGTCAAAGCCACGGCGCTGGCGCGCACCAAGCCCGCCGCCATCAACGCTTGCAGCCGGGTGGCGTCGCCATACACCACCGAGTCACCTGCCGCCGCCGCTTGGCGCACGCGGTCAGGGTCCAAGTCCAGCGCCATGTACGGAATGCCCTCGGCCTCCAGCATTCGCGCCAAGTTTTGGCCGCAGCGGCCATAGCCGCAAATGATGACGTGCTTGCTGCTGTCAATCGCCTTGCGCGCAATCGTGGTCATTTGCAGCGACTGGTGCAGCCAATCGCTGGCCACTAGCTTCATGACAATTTGGTTGCTGTACATGATCAAAAACGGCGTCACCAGCATCGACAACACCATCGCCGCCAAAATCGGGTTCATCAGGGCGGGACGCACCAGGCCGTTGTCTTGGGTCAGTGACAGCAGCACAAAGCCAAATTCACCTGCCTGCGCCAAGTACAAGCCCGCGCGCAATGCCACGCCCGTGGTGGAGCCCATCAAGCGCGCCAGCAGCAAAATAATGCTGGTTTTGAGTACCAATGGCACCAGCAGCAAACTCAGCACCAGCGTCCACTGCTCTAGCAAAATGTGCCAGTCCAGCATCATGCCGATGGTGATAAAAAACAGCCCCAGCAGCACGTCGTGAAAGGGTCGGATATCGGTGCCCACTTGGTGGCGGTATTCTGTCTCTGACACCAGCACCCCGGCAATAAAGG
>CAIRYF010000236.1 GCA_903882725.1 uncultured Simplicispira sp. | reverse complement strand
GCGGCCACCTGAGTTCCAACCTGGGCACGGTGGAGTTGACGGTGGCGTTGCACGCGGTGTTCAACACGCCGCACGATCGCTTGGTGTGGGATGTGGGCCACCAGACCTATCCGCACAAAATCTTGACCGGTCGGCGCGAGCGCATGGATTCGCTGCGCCAGTGGGGCGGCTTGTCGGGCTTTCCGCAGCGCGCTGAGAGCGAATACGACACCTTTGGCACGGCGCATTCCAGCACCAGCATTTCGGCTGCACTGGGCATGGCGCTGGCGGCGCAGCGCAAGGGCGAAGATCGCCGCGCCGTGGCCATCATTGGTGACGGGGCGATGACGGCGGGCATGGCGTTTGAGGCACTGAACAACGCGGGTGTGGCCGATACCAATTTGCTGGTCGTCCTGAATGACAACGACATGAGCATTAGCCCACCGGTGGGCGCGCTCAACCGCTATTTGGCGCAGTTGATGAGTGGGCAGTTTTATGCGGCCGCCAAAAATGTCGGCAAAACGGTGCTGAAAAACGCCCCACCGTTGCTGGAGCTGGCCAAGCGCCTAGAGCAACAAGCCAAGGGCATGGTGGTGCCGGCAACGCTGTTTGAAAAGTTTGGCTTTAACTACATCGGGCCGATTGACGGCCACGATTTGGACTCGCTGATTCCGACGCTGGAGAACATCAAAAGCCTTAAAGGCCCGCAGTTTTTGCACGTAGTCACTAAAAAAGGCTATGGCTATAAGTTTGCCGAGGCCGATCCGATTGGCTATCACGGCCCGTCTAAGTTCGATCCAGCAGTGGGTTTGGCTAAACCCTCCACACCGCCCGCTAAAACCTTCACCCAGGTGTTTGGCGACTGGCTGTGTGATATGGCGGCGCACGACAGCCGCTTGGTTGGCATCACCCCGGCCATGCGCGAAGGCTCGGGCATGGTCGAGTTCCATCAGCGCTTTCCGGCCCGCTATTACGACGTCGGCATTGCCGAGCAGCACGCCGTCACCTTTGCCGCTGGCATGGCCTGTGAGGGGCTCAAGCCGGTGGTGGCGATTTATTCCACCTTCTTGCAGCGCGGCTACGACCAGCTGATCCATGACGTGGCGCTGCAAAACCTGCCGGTGGTGTTTGCGCTGGACCGCGCAGGCTTGGTTGGTGCCGATGGCGCGACGCACGCCGGTGCTTACGACATTGCGTTTGTGCGCTGCATTCCCAACATGGCCATGGCCTGCCCGGCCGATGAGCGCGAATGCCGCCAGTTGCTCAGTACCGCGTTTGCACAAAATCAGCCGGTCGCCGTGCGTTATCCGCGTGGTGCTGGTGCGGGTGTGGTGCCGCTGGCGGGGCTGGATGCGTTGCCGTTTGGCAAGGGCGAGGTGCGCCGCACGCGCCAAGGCCCGCTGGTTGAGGGTACGCCGCGTATCGCCATCTTGGCGTTTGGCACGCTGCTGTACCCGGCGCTGCAAGCGGCCCAGGCGCTGGACGCCACCGTGGTCAATATGCGTTGGGTCAAGCCGCTGGACGTGGAGTTGCTGCTGGCAGTGGCGGCCGAGCACGACGCCTTGGTAACGCTGGAAGAAGGCGCGCTGATGGGCGGCGCAGGCAGCGCGGTGCTGGAAGCCTTGAGCGGTGCCGGTGTGCTGCGTTCGGTGCTGACTTTGGGCCTGCCAGATGTGTTTATTGAGCACGGCGATCCGGTCAAACTGCTGGCGCTGCAAGGCTTGGATGCTGCTGGCATTGAGCAGTCGGTGCGCGCGCGTTTTCTAACGTGTTGATTGCGCGGCGGGAACGCCCCAAGCTTGCAAAATACTGAGGCTGTGTCGCTGG
>CAIRYF010000235.1 GCA_903882725.1 uncultured Simplicispira sp. | reverse complement strand
GTCAGGGTGATGCTTTGTGGCACTTCGGGGCGGCTGGTAAACCACTCGGCATCGGCCCAGCTTTGCACCACGGCCTTGGCAACGGCGTTGCCCTTGTCGGCTTTTTCTTTGACGTCGTGAAACTGGTCAAACATCAACAGCGTCTTTTTCAGCGCTTCAGCGGCAACGGCAGCCACGGCGGCGTCGTCGAGCAAGTCGATCAGCGGTGTCAGGTTGTAGCCGCCCAGCATGGTGCCCAGCAGCTCGGTGGCTTGCTCGCGACTGATGAGAGCGCATTGCTCTGTGCCATGGGCCACAGCAGCCAAGTAGCTGGCCTTGACCTTGGCAGCGTCGTCAACGCCAGCGGGCACGCGGTGCGTGATCAGCTCGACCAGCGTGGCCTCTTCACCAGCGGGTGGATTTTTGAGCAACTCGATCAGTTCACCAGTCTGCTTGGCTGTCAGTGGCAGCGGTGGGATACCCAAGGCGGCGCGTTCGGCCACATGGTCGCGGTAGGCTTTCAACATGAATTCTCTCTCCAGGGGTTACGTTCTAAAGTGGGGGAGGGTCGGCAGGTGGATGCTCTTGCCGTGCGGTTCTTATTTATTTGGCTTACTTGCCAGCGGGCAGGGGGTCGAGCACGCTGGGGGGCGGGTTGCGCTTGATGGCCTCGGCCACCACCACCTGCTCAGAGCTCATGCATTCGTCGGCCAGACGTTGACCGAGTTTTTGGTTCATCAGCATCGATTTGTTGGCAATTTGCAGCCAAACCGCGCCCGCCTTGGTGTCTTCGAGGCGCACGGTGCCGGTGCTGGTGGCCACTGGGCTCATGTAGTACTTGAAGTTTTTGCCCTCGACATGAAAATGGCCCGGGGCGGTACTGTCTGCGGTCACCGTTACATGGGCACCTAGTTCGCAGGCAATGCGACCCACATAGACGCGATCGGCAATGGCCAACACATCGGTGTTTCCCACTTGGTTTGCTGCGACAGCACCAGCCGCCAAGCCTGCAGCTGCTGCAGGAGCGACAACGCTGGCTGCGCGCACAGGGCTAGTGCTTGACTGGGCTTTGGCCACAATTACTTTGTGTGGTGTTTTGGTTTTGGCTTTGACTTTGGCCATGCGCGCTTTAGTCGCGCTTTTGGCGGCTGCCTTTTGCGCCGTAGTTTTGGCGGGTGCTTTGGTCGTAACAGGTGCGCCAGAGGCCATCACCAAACCGGGAACCAATGCCATTAAGGCAGATATAAGCAGCGTTTTCATAAAAGCTCCAGCGGCGAAACAATCAGGAACAAGGAGTGGCAAACCAAGCGTGAACAGCACCTGGCAAGGTTTGGCCTGTGCGGTGTGCGCGCTCCAATACCTGCCAGAAATAGCGGTAACTGGCACGGTCGTGCAATGCACCCTCAAAACTGATTGGAGCCCAATCAGCAAGAGCGGCATTAGCTATTATTTTAGAAGCAATCTCAATATCGTCGCGGGTGGGCGCAAAAGCGGCCAACAAGGGACGGATTTGCGCTGGGTGGATGCTCCACATACGCGTGTAGCCAAAATCGCGCGCGGCCCGGCTGGCAGACGCTTGCAAAGCAGCGCTGTCGTTAAATTCAGTGACCACGCAGTGCGATGGCACTTTGCCATGGGCGTGGCAGGCGGCAGATATTTCGAGTTTGGCGCGCACCACCAGCGGGTGCGAAAACTGTCCAACCGAGCCCATAGCGCTGGCCGGAATAGCTCCGCCGTGGGCTGAGACAAAATCCATCAGCCCAAAGCTCAGGCTTTGTACGCGCGGGTGCGCGGCGATCTCAAAAGCGCGGTGTACTGCGGCAGGCGATTCAATCAATACTTGTAGCGGCAAATGCCCAGCACCAGCGCGCTCTAAGGCTTTTTCGGCCAATAAAACGTCGTCTACCGACTCGACCTTGGGCAGCATGATATGGCGCAGGCGATGACCGGCCTCACCGGCAATAGTGGCCATGTCGTTGGCAAAGGCCGGGTGATCGACGGGGTGGACGCGGGCGGCAACACGGGCCTCGGGGGCTGCACCCTGGGCCAGTTGCGCCACCAGCTGGGCGTGCGCAGCTTCGGCACCGATTGGGGCACCGTCCTCGCAGTCCAGGGTGACGTCAAAGACACAGGCACCGAACTCCTGCGTCATTTCAGCCTGCAATTGCAGGCTTTTGAGCATCCGCGCCGGTGCGCCGCTGTAATGGTCGCAAACCGGCAAAGCAGCGCTGCCAGCTTGCGCCCCGAGCAAAATATCGCGCGGATGCTTCATGTGCCGTGCCTACGTGGCTTACAGCAGGTGCTTAACGCCGTCTTGCTCGCCTTGCAACTCTTCCAGCGTTTTGTTGATGCGCTCTTGTGAGAAAGCGTCAATTTCAAGGCCTTCGACGATTTTGTATTCGCCGTTTTCGCAGGTCACTGGAAAGCCAAACATGGTGTCCTTGGGGATACCGTACTGGCCGTCCGATGGAATACCCATGGTGACCCATTGGCCGTTGGTGCCTAAGGCCCAGTCGCGCATATGGTCGATAGCGGCGTTGGCAGCCGACGCTGCCGATGAGGAACCGCGTGCCTCAATGATGGCCGCGCCGCGCTTGCCCACCGTAGGCAGGAAGGTGTTGGCGTTCCAGTCTTGGTCGTTGATCATCTGGGCGACGCTTTCGCCGTTGATGGTGGCAAAACGGTAGTCGGCGTACATCGTTGGCGAGTG
>CAIRYF010000234.1 GCA_903882725.1 uncultured Simplicispira sp. | reverse complement strand
TGTCTGAAATCTCTGTCTCGGGTTCCGAGCAAAGTACCAGCTTGCAAGAAATCACTGCTGCCGTGCGCCAGCTGGACCAAATCACCCAGCACAATGCAGAAATGGTGGAGCACACCGTTGCGCAGGCGATTGCACTGAAGGGGCGCGCCAGCACCTTGTCCAGTGCAGTGGCCATGTTTCGGCTGCAACAAGGTACGGCAGATGAAGCGATGGCGCTGGTTGAACGCGCAGTGTCCCTGCGCCGCAGCACCTCAGGGCAACAGTTTTTGCACACCTTGACTGACCGTAACCACCCTTATTACGACCGCGATATGTATGTGTTTGCGCTCGACAGCGTTGGTACGTACCGGGCTTTTGGTGGCAACGCCGCCAAAGTGGGAACCCGCGTGCAGGATATTCCCGGCATTGCAGGCGATCAATTGGTCCACGACATCATCGCGCAAGCAGAAAGCGGGCCGGGCTGGGTCGAATACGACATCACCAACCCTGCGACTGGTGCAGTACAAACCAAAATGTCGTTTGTGCAGCGCGTTGACGATTTGTACGTGGGCTGTGGTGTCTACAAAGCGCTGGCTGTACGCAGCTAGAGATCAAATTTTTCGCTGCGCCCGGGCGCGGGCCAATGCTGCGGCAATGGCAGATTTTTTATTGTCCAGTGCCGGTGTGGCGTCTATTGCTGGGGTTATCGGGTCAGGGTCTGGATTTTTATCTGCCAAGCGCTGCTGGCGCTGCGCATAGCGCAGGCGTGCGTGCTGCGCCTGCGCTGGTGACCACGCAGCCCAACCAGCAGCAATGCCGCTGACATTGACCAGCGCAATGCAATCGACAGGGCACACCGGAATACACAGCCCACAGCCAGTGCAATGCTCTGGGATAACGGTGTGCATCAGCTTGTTGGCACCCAAGATAGCATCGGTCGGACAGGCTTGTATGCACAGCGTGCAGCCGATACACCAGTTTTCATCTATCAGTGCCAGTGCGCGCGGGCCTTCTGCGCCGTGTGTTTGGTTGAGTGGACGCACTGCCTGCCCGGTAATGGCAGCCAAACGGGCAATGCCTTGCGCGCCGCCCGGTGGGCACTGGTTTATGCCCGCTTCGCCCACTCCCACCGCCTGCGCGTAATGGGCGCAGTCAGAGTAGCCGCAGCGCGTGCATTGCGTCTGCGGCAAAACAGCATCAATGCGTGCTGCTAGAGGGGTCAGAAGCAGTGCCAGAGGGCGCTCAGGGCTCAGGACTTGCGGTTATTGCGCCGACGGCCCTTGGTCAGGGGCGATGCCGCGGTCACTGCGGCCAGGTGTTGGCCTTCTTTGGTCTCTTCTGGTTCGGATGCTGTGGCTGCTGCGCCTGTAACTGGGGCCGCGGCAGCGGGAGCTACAGCAGCGGAAGCCATAGCAGGATCATTAAGAACCACCACCGGTGCCATCTTGACGACGGTGTTGTTGTCCAAGATGAACTGGCGCACGCAGGGGTAGACGTTTTCGCGCCAGCGGCGGCCACTAAAAATACCGTAGTGGCCTGCGCCTTGGGCATCGAGGTGGTTATGCTCTTTTTTCACCAATCCAGTACACAAACCATGCGCTGCTTTGGTCTGGCCTGGGCCAGAAATATCATCCAACTCGCCTTCCACCGTCAGCAGCGCTGTGTGGGTGATGTCTTGCGGACGCACGCGCTCAATTTGGCCATCTGGCCCGCGCACATCCCAAGTGCCGTTCATCAGCGAATACTCTTGAAACACCGTTTTGATGGTCTCCAGGTAGTAATCAGCATCCATATCGAGTACAGCGTTGTACTCGTCGTAGAACTTGCGGTGGGCTTCGGTGCTGGCGTCATCGCCCTTGAGCAAGTCTTTAAAGTAGTCGTAATGGTTGGTGGCGTGGCGATCGGGGTTCATGGCCACAAAGCCGGTGTACTGCAAAAAGCCAGGATAGACACGCCGACCAGCGCCCGGAAAGCTGTCTGGCACCGAGAAAATAACGTTTTTCTCAAACCACTCGTTGCTGCGGGTAGACGCTAGGTTATTTACTTCGGTGGGCGAGCAGCGTGCATCAATAGGGCCGCCCATCATGGTCATCGATAGGGGTGTGGTTTCGCCACGGCTGGCCATCAGCGAGACAGCGGCAAGCACTGGCACCGTAGGCTGGCAAACGCTGATGATGTGGCAATTGCCGTACTGACCTTGCAGGTGGC
>CAIRYF010000233.1 GCA_903882725.1 uncultured Simplicispira sp. | reverse complement strand
GACCAGCGAGATCATTTTGAGCACACCTTCGCCGTCCAGGCCATCAGGTTGGCGAAACTCCACCAAGCGCGAATCGACCCGGCTTTGCAATAAAAACTGCGTGTATTGATCTACGTTGTCGTGATCCATGCCGCCGCCGGCATGGCGACCGTTTTGGTAGCGCAAATACAGTTGGTAGTGCTCGGGCACAAAAGCGGGGCGCAGCACGCGCGCTTGCAAGTCGCCATGGCGCTTGGCAGCGCGGCGCTGGCTGCGGTCGGGGACAAATTCGTGCGCCAGCACGCGCAGCGGCGTGCAAGCGCTGCAACCATCGCAGTAAGGCCGGTAGGTAAACAATCCGCTGCGCCGAAAACCTTGCATCACCAAAGCCGAATACGCCTCATCGCGCACCAAGTGGGCCGGTGTAGCCACTTGCGAGCGCGCTTGGCGATCGGGCAAATAGCTGCAGTCATACGCGGCGGTGGCGTAGAACTGCAGCGCTTGCAGCGGCAGGTCGTTGAGTTGCGTCATGCCAATAGCCCATTCCACAGCAGGTTTTCAAAGCGCCAGTCAATGGCTGGCTCGGTGCGGGCCTGCTGCAAGTGTTGCAGAAACTGCGCGCGAGCAATCTCCTGCGCCCCAAGGGAGGCCAAATGCGGCGTGTTTTGCTGGCAATCAATCCAAGCCACCCCGGCGCGTTGACACAGGCATACCAAGGCGGCCAAAGCAATTTTGGACGCATCGGTGGCGTGGGCAAACATCGACTCGCCAAACACCGCGCGCCCGATACCAATGCAATACAAGCCGCCGACCAACTGGCCATCGACCCACGTTTCTACGCTGTGCGCGTAGCCAGCGGCATGAAAATCGGCGTAGGCCGTCAGCATCTCCGGGACGATCCAAGTGCCGTTTTGCTGCGGGCGCACGGTATCGGCGCAGGCGCGCATGACCTGGCCAAAGCCATGATCGATGCGAATTTCACAGCGCGGATCAGCACGAAATTTTTGCAACGTCTTGCGCAATGAGCGGTGCAAGCGAAAAGCGCTGGGCTTGAGCACCATGCGGGGATCGGGCGACCACCACAGCACCGGCTGACCAAGACTGAACCACGGAAAAATTCCCTGGCTGTAGGCACGCAGCAGATGATCGGCATCGAGCGCACCTCCCGCCGCCAGCAAACCGGGCGCGGGACTGTCTTTGCCCCAAGCGCACTCGGCAGCCGGAAACGGGTCTTGGGGTTGCAGCCAAAGCAGAGAAGCAGGCATAAAAAATTGAAAGCCAAAACCGTATTAAACAACAAATTCAAGTCAAATCGGCCTCTAGCCCTTATGCTGCTTGCGGTTCTAGCTATGATTTTTATAAATCAGGAGTGCATTGGGGGCCAGAGTCCCATTCAGTGCCAGCGTTGTTTTTTTGCCTTTTTGGTCGGCAAACCGGAAAACTATCGATTTTCTACAATTAGAATAGGACTTACGCAAACTATTAAGAGATAAGCAGAATTGTATTCTGTACAATTCGTAAGAATTATT
>CAIRYF010000232.1 GCA_903882725.1 uncultured Simplicispira sp. | reverse complement strand
GCACATTCTGATTTTTAACCAAGGCATCAAAAGCTACCGCGATTTGCCGCTGCGCTACGGCGAATTTGGCCAATGCCACCGCAACGAGCCCACCGGCGGCCTGCACGGCATCATGCGTGTGCGTGGTTTTACGCAAGATGACGGCCACATTTTTTGCACCGAAGCGCAAATTCAGCCGGAAGTGCTGGCGTTTACCAAGCTGCTGCAAAAGGTCTACGCTGATTTTGGCTTTACCGACATCATCTACAAGGTGGCCACCCGCCCCGAAGCGCGTATTGGCACCGATGAGAGCTGGGACGTGGCTGAAAACGCGCTGATTGAGAGCTTGCAAGCATCCGGCTGCGCCTATGAAATAACCCCGGGTGAAGGCGCTTTTTACGGCCCAAAAATCGAATACACCTTAAAAGACGCCCTTGGCCGCCAATGGCAGTGCGGCACGATCCAGGTCGATTTTTCAATGCCCGAGCGTTTGGACGCCGAGTACGTGGGCGAAGACGGCAATCGCCACCGTCCGGTGATGCTGCACCGGGCAATTGTCGGCAGCTTAGAGCGCTTTATCGGTATTTTGATCGAGCAACACGCCGGCGCTTTGCCGACTTGGCTGGCACCGGTGCAAGTGGCTGTGCTCAACATCACCGATGGACAAGCCGATTACTGTCGCGAAATTGCAGCAAAATTAGAAAAAGCCTTGCCGCATCAGCCGCTGCGGACCTTGCTTGATCTGCGTAACGAAAAGATTACGTATAAAATACGCGAGCATTCCATGCAAAAGCTGCCATTTATCCTTGTCGCAGGCGACAAGGAGCGTGCAGCTGGCGCTGTCGCAGTGCGCGCCCGAGGCAACAAAGACCTCGGCGTTATGTCCCTTGATGCGTTTATTGAACTCATCAGCCAGGCCATAACAGCAAAGGCGTAGTTTTTAAAACGCGCACCAAAGAAGCTACACGTTTTGTAGCATTTAGAACCAAGGGTGATAGCCATAGCTACTGAATTTCGTGATCGTCGCCACCGCGAAGAGCGCAAACATCGTTTGAACCGTGAAATCATGGCGCCTGAAGTGCGCCTGTCTGGGCCTGACAACGAGCCACTGGGGGTGGTCAGTTTGATGGAAGCCCTGCGCATGGCAGGTGAATTGGATGTGGACTTGGTTGAAATTGCCGCCACCGCCATTCCACCGGTGTGCCGCTTGATGGACTACGGCAAATTCAAATACCTTGAGCAAAAGCGTGCTGCAGAAGCTAAGGCCAAGCAGACGGTCATCGAAATCAAGGAAATCAAGTTTCGCCCTGGCACGGATGATGGTGACTACAACATCAAAATGCGCAATATCCGCCGCTTTTTGGCGGATGGTGACAAGTGCAAAATTACTTTGCGTTTTCGCGGTCGCGAAATTACCCACCAAGAACTCGGTTTGGCCTTGCTCAATCGCATTCGCGATGACTTGGCCGACACCATTTTGGTCGAGCAGTTTCCGCGCCTTGAAGGCCGTCAGATGATCATGATGATCGCCCCGGCACGCAAAAAATCGGCACCTGCCAAGCCTGCGCCAGACACCACTGCAGCGAGTGCATCAGCGGCTGATTAAAATTTTGAATGGCTTAACGCAGCCTGCAAAGGCTGCGTTATTCATGGGGTGTGGGCGGGCAGCAATGCCCGCCGATAAAAGTGGCTCGGGGCCAACAAGTTTGCAAAATGGTTTGCAAACGCCTCACGAGCACAAGCAAAAGGAGCATTGATATGCCCAAAATGAAAACCAAGAGCAGCGCCAAAAAGCGTTTCCGCGTTCGTCCGGGTGGTACCGTTAAACGCGGTCACGCCTTCAAACGTCACATCTTGACCAAGAAGACCACCAAGAATAAGCGCCAACTGCGCGGTATCACGGCTGTGCATGAGACCAATATGGGTTCCATGGCACAAATGTTGCCCGGTTGTGGCTTGTAATTCACTGACGAACAAGGAGTAAACACATGCCTCGCGTCAAACGTGGTGTAACGGCTCACGCCCGCCACAAAAAAGTTCTCGCCCT
>CAIRYF010000231.1 GCA_903882725.1 uncultured Simplicispira sp. | reverse complement strand
GAACTCTTGCGCCAGCGCCAGCTTGGTGGCCAAGGGGTCGTCAGACAACTGCGGCAGTGGAGGCGGGGCGTTGGCCGCTGCCGCGCTGGCGCTGGCGTTGGCGTTCGAGGGGAATTCAGGAGTGTCCAAGTCCAAAGACAAATCGTCGAGGTTGAACTCCATCATGCTGGGATCTGGCAGGGTGGGAGCAGCTTCTGGCGGCAACGATGGCAACGATGGCAATGGCGGTAGCGGCTGCGATGGGGGTGGCGGTGGTGGCGGTGCTGCTGCTGTGGTTGCTTTCGGGCTGATGTCGAGCAAGTCAAGGCCGGGCAAGTCCAGATCAGGCATATCGAGATGGGGCATCTCCAGACCGGGCATATCCATCGAAAAATCAAGTCCAGCCATGTTGGGTTCGGGCATCGCAGGTGCTTGTACGGGCTTGGGCGCAGCAGGTGCGGGCGGCGCTGGCGGCGCTGGCGGCGCTGGCATATTCCAAGAAGGCTCTTTAGGGGCGCTGCCAAAGTCCAGCGCTGGTAGTTCAAAGTCGTTGCCGATATCTGGGGGGCTGGCCGTTGGATTGCCAAACAAGGCTTCTTTCATGGCACTGGTAGCACCAGAGGCTGCCTTGGCCGCTTTGGGAAAGCTGATTGGATCTGCGGGGGGCACGGATTTAAGGGCGTTATTCATCGACTCCAAGTCGAGGTCTAAGCCAACCTCTTCGTCGTCGTCCATGTTCGCCTGTGCGGCGATGGCGCTGGCCAGTTCAATGTCCGAGCCAGCGATAGCGCTGGCAGTGGTTGCAATGCCGCCGACTTGGTAGAGCGGGTTGGCCGGGTCCAGTTCACGCCCCAAGTCAGATACACGCGTCCAGTCTGGTCCGCTGCCCTGGGTGTGTTGGTGCAGGTCTTTTGCCGTGGCTTCAAGGGCTTTGCGGTCTTGGCGTTTGGCGTAAATTTCTGCCAATTTGACGTAAACCGAGAGCCGTTCGGGATTGTGGCGCAGGGCTTCTTTGAGGATCTCTTCAGCCTGCAAATCGCGGCCATAGGCCAAGTAAACGTCGGCTTCGGCCACCGGATCGACGTCGCCGCCAGCATCCAATTGGCTGGAGGTAAAGGCCAGCGATGAGCCGCCCGTGGTGCTGTCGCTGGCAGTGTCTACGCGCTCACCGCCGCTGCCATTAAAGAAAGAGTCAGCTTGCGCGCGGCTGTCCATGAACGAGCTGTCCATAGCTGCTTTATTGCGCCGCTGCTGCACTACACGGTAGCCGCCATAGCCCAGCAGCAAGGCCAAAAGCCCAATGCCAGCAAACGGCAGCATCGGGTCTTCCATCAGCGCAGACAGAAAGCTGGGCTCGGCGACAGGTTCAGGCGCTACAGGCGCTGCAGTGGGGGCAGGCGGGGCGATAGCGACCACAGCAGGGCGTGTCTCTGCCGGTTTGGCTGGCGCGTCGGCTTCTGCGGCTTCGGGCTTGTTAGTGTCTGCGGGGGTGGGGGGGGCAGTCTCTGGGGCGGCAGTGACTGGCGCTGCGGGTGGCGAAATGGTGACTGGGGCAGCGGCTGGTGGTGCGGCTGGCGCTGGGGCTGGTGATGTCGCTGGCGCGGTGTTGACAGGAGCGGATGCCGTTTTAATTTGGTTCAGCGCATCAATGTTTTTGGCCAGCTCTTGTGCCCGGGCTGCTGCTTCGCTGGCTTGTTTGCGTTCGGCCAGCAGTTCTTCGGTCGATTTTTTGCCTTGGATAGCGCCCTTGGACAGGGTGAGCTTGTCGGGTGTGACTGCGCTAGTGCGTTTGTCATCGGTGCGGGTTTGCACCGATCCTTGGGCCGATCGTTCGGCGGCGGCTTGCTGTGTTGCAGGTGCAGCGCGGGCCAGTTTGCGGCGAAATTCGTTGAAGTCGCGGCTTTGCAGTGCAATGATTTTGCGTGCTTCGCCGGTAGAAGTGGCCAGCGCATCCTCAGAACCCGGCAGTTGCAAGACCGCACCGGTTTTGATGCGGTGGACATTGCCCTGAATGAAGGCATCCGGGTTGCCGCGCATCATGGCGACGAGCATTTGGTCAAGTGAGACACTGCCCGGGCGGTGGGCGGCAGCGATGCGCCCTGCGGTTTCACCCCGTTTCACCGTGAGGGTGGTGGTGGCCTCGGGGGGGTGGCTGGCCGGTGGGCGCTCCACTGGGTCAGGCGCTGGGCGGGGTGTTGGAGACGGGGACGGGGATGGACTCGCTGCGGCAGGCTTGCGCGCTGCAAGCGGTGGGCGTGGTGCTCGGCGTGGCTTGCTGGTGCTGGGTTCGGCAGCGGAGGCAGCACTGGACTCGCCAGCGGGTGCAGGCGTGGGTTCAGGGGCGGGTGTCGGTACAGGTACAGGTGCCGGTGCAGGTTCAGGTGCGGGTTCTGGACGGGGTGCCGGGGCAGTGGTTTGTGCCGATGCTGTCACTGTGGCTGGGGTGCGGCGCAAAGAGGGCGGATCAAACAGCATGGTGTAGCTGCGCGTGATGTGGCCAGAGCCCCAGCGCGCATCCACTACCAAATCGACAAACGGATCATTGACCGGGCTGCTGCCGCTGAGGCGCAACACGCTGCGGCCATCGGGGCGGCGGTGCAGCTTCATCTGCACTTGGTTGGCGATGGAAGAGTATTCCATGCCTTGTGCGCGAAAGGCGTCGGCAGAAGCGGTGCTGGCCCGCAGCGATTCTGCTTCGGCGGCAGTAATTTGTGGCAGATCGATCTCAGCGCGCAAAGGCTCGCCCAGAGCCGATTGCACCGTAATGGGGCCCAACGCCAGTGCGGTGGCATTGGGCGTATACAAACCAACCGACACAGCTGCTGCGGTGGCCAGTGCAGAATATTTCCAACGGTGCATGGATGCCATGAGTGGGTGAGATTTTGACGCTCGGGTGAGCAGGTTGTTCTTTTTTTGCATGTCTGTGCCTGCTTCGCCCCGGCCTGGAAAAATGTGTAAAAGCACCATAGCAG
>CAIRYF010000230.1 GCA_903882725.1 uncultured Simplicispira sp. | reverse complement strand
TGTGAAGTCCCATGTGATCATATCCCCGCCCGCAGCTGGCCTCTCTTTCGCACCAGGGAAGTGCTGCACGGGGTTATCGAGTCCATTCAAAGGGAGCAAACCACATGAGCCGCATCCATCCTCAAGCCCGCACTACACCCAGAACTCGCGCTGAGATCAATGCGTCCACAGAGCCGGTGCAAGTGCTGGCCCGGCTTTACAACATCACGGTGGCAACAGCACGCAAATGGCACCATCGCGACAGCCAGGAAGACCGCTCGCACTGCCCGCACAAGCTGTGCACCGTGCTGACGCCGGCCCAGGAGGCCATCGTGGTAGAGCTCAGGAACACTCTCTTGCTGCCTTTGGATGACTTGCTGGTAGTGACGCGCGAATTTATCAACCCGGCGGTGTCACGCTCGGGGCTTGACCGCTGTCTGCGCCGCCACGGGGTAGGCAGCCTCAAAGCGCTGCTGGAGCAGCAAAATGATGAGCCTAAGAAGCCGCCTAAAACCTTCAAGGACTACGAACCGGGTTTTATTCACATCGACATCAAGTACCTGCCGCAAATGCCCGATGAGACTAGCCGGCGCTATTTGTTTGTCGCCATCGACCGCGCCACGCGCTGGGTTTACATGCGCATCTATCGCGATCAGAGCGAGCTCAGTAGCAACGATTTTCTGCGCCGTCTCAAGAGCACTGCGCCGATGAAAATCAAGACCATCCTGACCGACAACGGCAGCCAGTTTACAGACCGCTTTACGTCCAAGGAGCGCGAGCCCACGGGCCGCCATGCGTTTGACCAGCAGTGCGTGTTGCTGGGCTACGCGCACCGCCTGTGCCCGCCGCGCCATCCGCAGACTAACGGCATGGTGGAGCGTTTCAATGGCCGTATCAGCGAGCTCGTCAAACAGACCAGGTTTGCCTCGGCGGCCGAGCTAGAGACCACGCTGATGCTGTACCTCAAGACCTACAACCACAGCATTGCGCAGCGCGCTTTAAAGCATCTCACCCCGGTCGCTGCGCTCAAGAAGTGGCAGCAGGAAAAACCAGAATTATTCGTTAAACGTGTTTATAACCAGGCGGGACTTGACAGGCCGCGCACCGCATGACTTGGTGACAGAGTTCCCGCCGCGTGAGGCCATCGAGCGCTTGGCCCATGCCACCGGCCAAATCATTCGCTTGGCCAAGACCGATGTGGCGGGCAATGGATACGTGGCGCACCGCTACGTGCAATCGACCAGTGGCCGCCTGTACGCCACGAACATCAACTTGCAGACCGCGCCCAGCCTAGTCAAACAAGCCGCGCTGGCCGGGCTGTGGGAATACGACTTTTCTAACTGCCACTTCGCCATCATCAGCCAGATGGCCGAGCGCCACGGCTACCAGTGCAGTGCTATCGCCCGCTATCTGGCCAACAAGAAGGCTACGCGCCGGGTGATAGCTGCGCAGGCGGGCATCACCGATGACCAAGCCAAAGTGTGCCTGCTGGCGGTGATGTACGGCGCGCGGTTGTCCGAGTGGCACGAGAACGCCATCCCCGAGGCCATTGGGCAAGACGCCGCCGCCCGGCTATTCGAGGTGGCGCAGTTCAAAGCCATCAGCACCGATGTAGATCAAGCCCGCCGCGCCATCCTCAAAAGCTGGCCACGCACTGCCAGCGGACGACTGACCAACGCCTTCGGCAAAGCCATTGCTGGCAACGCCAAGCTCGCCGAACAGATGGCGCACTTGATTCAAGGCGTAGAGGCCAAGGCGTTGAAGGCCGCCATTGACCTCTACCCCAACCGGATTGTTTTGCTCCAGCACGATGGTTTTGCAGCGACTGCCAAGCTGAATGTGGGCGCGATTACGCAGGCAGTTTTTAAGGCCACGGGCTACCGTTTGGAGCTGGAAGAACAGCGGCTTCACATCGACCCAGACGCCCATTTTTTGAAGCATAAAAAATGAACAGAATACATTTTGAAAACGCTTGAAAGCTAGCACCCATAAGGGTTTGCGCGATATGCCTGCACATTAATACTGGCCTGTGTTTCTCCTGCCTCCTGTCCCCTGCCTCCTTTCCCCTCCCTTTGGCTGTAAACGACCCAAAAACCGCCAAAACGCCGCAAGCACTTTTTTCCGTGACCGTGGCGCACAAACCCAAAGACCAAGATGGCCAAACTACCCATGTTCCGACAAGACCCCAACGACAGCGAAGGCGGCTACCTTCTATCCATGCCCGGCCTGCTGGCGCTGGTGGGAGCCACCGCCTACGGGGCTGACGATGCAGTCACACCCCAAGGCCGCGCTAATGCCAAGTACGCACTGGCGCGCATCCTGAGCGCCGCGCGTGCCGGTGGCTTCACGCAGGGCGACCTGCTGGACACCCTGTTTTCCAATGGCGAAGTCTCGCAGCGCCTGCGCGATATGGTTTATGCCGCAGTGGACGCTGCTGGCAACGAGGCCATGCTGAACATCGTGGTCGCCATGCAGGAGCGCTGCGATGGCTGACAACATGAAACCCCCGGTTGCAAAGAGCCGCCTACTGCCCGAGCCGATATTGGAGAACCTTATCGGCTGACCGCCGACCGACATCACCCCACCACCCAGCTATGCGCTGGGTTTTTGCTTTGTGGCGGCATCCTAGGACTGCACTGGTTGCTATATAAAAAATAGCAGAGATACTAGGTTTTACCGGGTATTGCACCAGATTGAAGGGTGGCGGTATCCATTCCGGCATCCACGAAAACGGGCATTTTCTGGATGGTTAACAGCGCCGCTTAACAGGCCGGTTAACAAGCGAAACCGTACTTTTCTGGATGGTTGACAGGTCGGTTGACACTGAAACCGCACTTTGCTGGAGAGCGCGTAACAGTGGCTGTAACGCCCGCTGTAACAGCAAAACCGTACCTTTGAAGCGGTGCGCAAAGACGTGGTGCGCAAGCTGGTGCGCACGGAAACCTGTCAAAACCTTACCTCCAAGGCGGTACGCAAGCTGGTACGCACGGAATAAGCGGTTTGTGTTGGCTGGTTAGCGACTTGGTTAGCGCGCAAACACCGGCCAAATTTTCGGCCAATCTTCCTGAGCGTTAACCGCCGCGCACGCGCCCGAGAGCTTTACTGCGAAACTTTCGTAGTATTCGCCATCGTTAACCGCCGCGCACACGCCCGAGAGCTGGAATCATCAGGGTGACTAAAAGACACTCTGCCTTTGTCCATGCGCTCGCACCCGAGAACTGAGGTGGGAAAAGTTTGCCCACCTCAGTTTCCGACTTCGCAGGCGCACGCACCCGAGAGCTTGGAGCTGGTGCGCAAAGGCTGGATGCACTGAAACCGGGGGTTACCAAGACGCTGGTTACCAGCTTGGTTACCAAGGAAAGAGCCGGTTTCCAGCGACTGGTTTCCAACGTGGTTTCCACCGAACCCGACGTTTTGCCGACGGTATCCAGTGGCCCGGTATCCAAGGCGGTATCCACGCAAAGCGGCTTCAAGCTGGCGCTGGCCTGCACCATGTCACCCAGTCCGAGCGCTGGGTTCTTGCTTTTGGCGTGCTGGTGGCCCGCCTAGACCCCTTGTTCAGCGATAGCGTAACGGGTGACGCAAAAGCATTGCACCATTTCACGCAACGGCTTAAATCGGAACCAGTAGAAGCGCAAGGGCAAGTAACGCCACTACGCCGGGCGGCACTGGTGCGCTTGCTCAGTGAGCAACTGGTGGTGCTAGATGATGCACAGCAAGTTGACGGGCACAGCCGGGCACGCTGGCAACTGGGGCGCATCATGCGCGAACTCGTAACCCGTTACGGAATTGAAAACGAATAAGCGTAACGGGCCACGCCACTGACCTAGCAGCGCCAGCCCAAACTACACCACGCTGGGGGTTATGGTCAGCACGCAAAAGAGCGCTGGAAGGTACAAAACCATGTACCGGTGGCTACATGGTGGCTACATGAGCCGGGCAAAGAAAAAACCCTGCTACCGGTTTGATAGCAGGGTTTCTTTACGTACTGGCGGAGAGGGTGGGATTCGAACCCACGGTAGTGTTGCCACTACGCCTGATTTCGAGTCAGG
>CAIRYF010000229.1 GCA_903882725.1 uncultured Simplicispira sp. | reverse complement strand
TGGTGTGCATGATCGTGATGTGAATGCCGCTAAAAACATCCTGAATAAGTTGGGTTCCCGTGCCGGACATGGCACGCCAGTAGTGGGAATCCCCGTCCTTTAGGGCGGGGAGGATGTCAAAGAGACAATTCGTAGTCGATGCTCAGTGGTGCGTGGTCGGAAAAGCGCTGTGTTTTAAATATCGACGCTTGGCGCGCCAGCGCCGCCAGCGCAGGCGTGGCGATTTGGTAATCCAAGCGCCAGCCGACATTGTTGGCATAGGCTTGGCCACGGTTGCTCCACCAGGTGTAGCAAGTGTCGGTGGCCTCGGGGTGCAGCGCACGGTAAACATCGACCAGTGCGCCGTCAGCCAAGAGCTGCGTCATCCACGCACGCTCTTCGGGCAGAAAACCAGAATTTTTTTGGTTATTGCGCCAGTTTTTCAGGTCTTGCGACTGGTGCGCAATGTTGATATCGCCCATTAAGATGAACTCACGCCCTTCTTGCTGCATGGCGGCAATTTTGGGATAAATAATTTCTAAAAAACGAAACTTGGCCTGCTGGCGATCTTCGCCCGAGGAGCCGCTGGGAAAATAGCTGCTGATAAAACTCAGCTTGCGCCCTGGCTTGTCAAAGCGCTTTTCAATCCAACGCCCTTCGGCATCAAACTCGGGCGACACTTGGCCGACAATCACGTCGCTGGGCTCTGGCTGCGCATACAGCCCCACGCCAGAGTAACCCTTTTTTTGAGCGTAGTGAAAATGCCCGGCTAAGTTGTCAGCTTGAGAAAAAACGCCATCTACTTGTTCGTGTTGGGCTTTAATTTCTTGCACCCCGACCACATCGGAATTTTGCTGCCCAAGCCAATCAAAAAAACCTTTGCTGGCCGCAGAACGAATACCATTCAAATTAGCAGTAATAACACGAAACATAGTGATAATTATCCATGTAGAAATATATTTATGCGCTTAAAAAGCTATTCAATGAAGGACGCCAGCGAAACTGCGCGCATTGGCACTGAGCATATTGTCAGCTACTTGCAAACACAATCGACCACGGTACACATTAAAAATGTCGAAGATGACGAGGAGTATCGTCACAAAGATATTGATCTGATTTGGACTCGGGAATTCAAAGGGGTGAGAAAACAGGTACTTATCGAAATCAAGGTGGATAATTATTACGAAACCGGTAATTATTTTTTTGAAACTCTCAGCAATGTAGAAAAAAATACGCCCGGCTGCTTTATGTATTCTGAGGCAGATTATTTTTTCTATTATTTTATGCACAGAGAAATTCATGTTATTGATTTGGCTGCGGCCAGAGCCTGGTTTGTGCAAAATATTAATCACTTTCCACGCAAACGAACTACCACCCCGGTGGGCCAAGGTTTCTATCACACGGAAGGCTGTTTGGTAAAACGTGCGGTATTGCAAGCGGCGCTGCCGCAGTGTGTCAGGGTGATTGCTTTTTCTGAGTGTTGGCTGCCCCAAGGTCAGCGCAGATAAAATAGACGATTTAATACCTACAGCAAATTATCTGCGCAATGAAATAAATTGTGCTAAAAACACAGGCCGCACATAAAAAACGCGGGAGATGCTGATTTGATAGCTATCAACGCTTGCTGTGTAAGGGCTAGAGCTGATTTTACCTACGGACTACGGACTACGGATTACGGGCTGCTTCAGGGATGCAATGGGTTGGATATCCAAGCTAATACCCCAGCGACAGCACCACCGGCGCGCCAGCCAGTTGCGCGCGCGTCATCCATGCCAGCGCTGAGTCCACCGTGGTCGTCGCAATGTGGCCAGAAAAGCGCTGATCGTTGGGATGGTCGTCAAAGGCAATGTTGGCCGCGCTGGCGCGCGCACCCAAGCGCTTGAGCGAGTTGATTTTCAGCACCGTCGGCGTATAGCCCTTGAACTGCAGCCACGCCTGCGCTTGGTCGCGCGTGGTGATGCTGGCGGGCTCCATCGCCAGCGCCAGTGTCTCTAGCGCCCACTGGTTGGACTGCTGGTATTTGCTGCTCCAGACGTAGCTGACCATGTTGTAGGGCCGCTGGTGCAGCGCCAAGGTGCGATCGCGGCTGCGCAGCAGTGCCAGCAGCTGCTGTTGTACGGCGGGCGTCGGCACCGCCCACACGGCTTCGTAGCGCCACAAATCATCCAGAAAAAACTCGCCCAAACCCTGCCGATACACATCCGCCACCGCCGTACCGCAGGTGTTGAGCTTGTGCGCCACGCGCCACAGGCCAGCCTCGTTGCGATAGGCCCAGCCCAAGTGCGAATAGCGCAAGCCGTATTGCTGCAAATTTTGCCCGGCGCGGCCCAGCAGCACCACTTGGGCACCGCTGGCGTCCAAGGCGACGGCGGTGCGCTGCGCCAGCTCCATGCCGCGCTGCACGCTCTGCGCCGTCGGCTGGTGCGCGGCGCACGAGCGCCCGGCGTGGACGGGTGCCGGTGCGCCGCTCAACAGCAGGGCGCTCAAGACGGCTGCAAGCAAGGAAAGGCGCAGGGGAGTGCGCAGGGGCGGGTGCATGGCGGTGCTCCTTAAAAATCTTAAAAAATTTACAAACGCTCGTTGTGCAGCAGCGCTTGGCCGATGGCGTTGGGGATAAATGCCAGCACCTCGCCCGCCACCGACAGCACCACGCCGGTGCCAATCACGCTGCACGCCACCACCGTGCCAACGCCATACGCCGACGCTCTGGCGCTGCTGCCCAGCACCTGCACACTGGCTTGGGCACCGTCGGAGGCGCGCTCCAGCACATACACCGTGCCAGCAGCCGATGCCTGCACCACCGTCACCGTCAGCACCGCCCCAGTGACCGACAGCGCCACGGGCAATACGGCCACTGCGGTCGATGCCGCCGCACCGACCGAGGCGCTGCCCACCACCGAGGCCAGCGGCATCAGCGACAGCACCGCCGAGGCTTCGCTTTGTGCCTGTGCTGGCGCAGCGCTTGTCAACAGGGCCAGCGCCACGCCACAGCACAGGCGCGAGAGCTTGAGGTGCAAAGGATGGAGGAGGCGCTTAAACATGGCGGGCCTCGGCCAAGTCAGCTTCGTGGCGGTCGCGCAGCATTTTGGCCAGCGTGAAGGCGGTGGTGATGAGGTAGAGCCAGCTCACGCCCAAAAACGCTTTGTAGGTCTCGCTGATGGCCATACCCAGCAAGCCCCAGCCGGTCAGCCCCATCGCCACGGCAAAGCCGCCCCAGACCACCAGCTTCCACAGCGGCGTATCGCCCGCACCGGCTGGCGCAGCAGCGTTGTCGCGCACAAATTTGGACAGCCCAAACACGGCAGTCAGGCAAAACACATAGCCCATCACCATGAAGACCCGCTCCAACTGCGTGCCCGGCAACCACGCCAAACCAACGGCGCACAAGCCGGCCGCAATGCCAAACGAGATCCAAACCTGCAACTGCCAAGCGCGGGTGTCACGTTGCACGGTGGTGGGGAAGGGGGTGGACATGGCAGGCTCTCCTTGGGGGCGTGGTTGATAAGTGACTGCATTGTGCTGCCCCGGCACCCACCAAGTGGCGTTTTGTTGCTGAAGTGGCGCTTTGAGATGCAATGGGTATCGTTATTTAATGCTTTTTGCCCAAATAACCCGCTTTAACACCTTGCTTTAATGCGCGCCAAAGTCTGGCGTATCCACCAGCGTACTCAGCGGCAAGTTGTGCAGCTCTTGCAGCAGCTGCACCAGTTGCGCGGCAGCCGCTTCGACCACGGTGCGGCCTTTTTCGGCGGTGGCTGCGGCCGCGTTGCCAACCGCGCCCGCTGGGTGGTAGTCCTGCATTTGCCAGCCCAGCTTGGCGCTTTTGCCGTTGCCCAAAATGGCATAACGCGCCGCGCGGTCTTGCGAGGTGGAGCGGAAATTGCGCGCGTATTCCATCCGCACCGTGCCGGGTGCCAAGTGCAACATCATCGAGGTCTCGATGTCGCCGGCGTGGATGCCAAAGCGGTGTTCCTCGGCGCTGAATTGGCCCGCCACCGCGTCGGGCAGCGCCAGGCTAAACCAGCTGGCGCTGTAGACCAGCAGGTGTTGCTGGGTGCGCAGCTCGCGCGCCACGATGTCCATCACGCTGACTTGGCCGCCGTGGCCGTTGAGCAGCAGCAGTTTTTTGACGCCAGCGCGCGCCACGCACGCGCCCAACTGCGTCCACAGCGCAATCAGCGTGGCCGGTTGCAGCGTCAGCGTCCCAGCAAAAGCGCTGTGCTCGGGGCTGAGGCCGATGTTTTGCGGCGGCAGCACCAGCACCGGCAGCGCAGCGGGCAGTTGCGCCAGCGCCGCGTCAATCACGCCTTGCAGCAGCGTGCTATCGACCGACAACGGCAGGTGCGGGCCGTGTTGCTCGGTGGCGGCAACGGGCAACACGGCCACGGTGGCAGCGGCCAAGCCGTTGTGTTGGGCAACGGCAAAATCGCGCGCTGGTATGTCGGCCCAGTGGCGCGCGGGCCAAGCGGGCGGTGCAACAGAGGAAGAGTTCATGCCACGCATGGTAGGGGATGGCGGCCAGATCGGATGCGCGCCGTTTGGCTAGGCTAAGTCAGCCGTAGCCGTAGGTTGGGTTGCACCAGCAGCCCAACATTGGTTTATAAAAAACCATAGCATCAACTGCACGTATCTATTGGGCTAGAGGCTATTTTGGCTGTTAATTGGCTTTGAGGGTGTTGTTGGTGCCGGGGGCGTTGGGTTGCTGGTGCAACCCAACCTACGGGCTACGGGCTGGGTGTCCTTTATGGACGGTGATGTTTTTGACCCAAAGCGCGGCAAGCCCCGCCATGCATGGCAGGCTCAAGAGCGCCGGATGCCTACGGCATCCTGTGTTTTTGGCTTCCCTTTTTTTGTGCCCGTGATAAATTAAAAAGCAT
>CAIRYF010000228.1 GCA_903882725.1 uncultured Simplicispira sp. | reverse complement strand
ATGTTGCGCCTGATGCTCAAAAACCCGCTGGTCGGCAGCGTGGTGCCTGAGATGACCAACAGCATGATTGAAATCTCCACCGATATTTGCCATTCATCAAGCGAGGTGCTGGGGCAACTGACGCCAATTCGTGATGCGCTGGTTAAAAGCGCCGACAAGCTCAACATTGCCGTCGTCGGCGGTGGCACGCACCCGTTTCAGCAGTGGCACGAGCGGCGTATTTACGACAAACCGCGCTTTCAAGAACTGTCACAGCTGTACGGCTATCTGTCCAAGCAGTTCACCATTTTTGGCCAGCACGTTCACATTGGCTGCCCGGATGCCGATTCGGCGCTCTTGATGCTGCACCGCATGAGCCGCTACATTCCGCACTTTATTGCGCTGTCGGCGTCGAGCCCGTATGTGCAGGGGCACGACACGGCGTTTGACTCAGCGCGGCTTAATTCGGTGTTTGCTTTTCCGCTGTCGGGGCGCGCGCCCTGCGTGCTGACGTGGGCCGAGTTCGAGCAGTATTTCGACAAAATGACGCGCACCGGCGTGGTCAAAAGCATGAAAGACTTTTATTGGGACATTCGCCCCAAGCCCGAATTTGGCACCATCGAAATTCGCGTATTTGACACGCCGCTGACCATTGAGCGCGCCGCCGCGCTGGCCGGTTTTGTGCAGTCGCTGGGGGCGTGGTTTATGGCCGAGCAACCGTTTACCCCGTGCGAGGACGACTACTTGGTTTACACCTACAACCGCTTCCAAGCCTGCCGTTTTGGCATGGATGCGGTGTACGTAGACCCCGCTACCGGCGTGCATATGCCGCTGCGTGAGCACATCATGCGCACCATGGATCAAATTGCCGGACACGCGGCCCAGCACGGCGCCTCGGGCGCGCTGCACCTGTTGCGCAGTGAAGCCTACGCTGGCCAAAACGACGCACGCTGGCTGCGCGAGCGCCAGCGCCAAGAGCAACTACTGGGCGAAGTCAGTCGCCAGGCCGCGCTGCGCTTTCGCGGTGTGCCAGCCTGATCGACCGGTGTTGATGCTTATTTTTTGCTTATTTTTTTAGCGGAATTGGCGTGGCGCGGTTGATGGGCACAGCGGTGATGCTGTTTTGTGGCGAGCCGTCGATCAGCTTTTCTGAATAGGTCAGGTACACCAGCGTGTTGCGCGGCGCGTCCACCATGCGCACGATGCGCAGGCGCTTGAACAAAATCGATATCCGCTCGCTGAACACGGCTTCTTGTTGTGGCAGCGGCTTGGGAAAGCTGACAGCGCCGGTCTGGCGGCAAGCAATCGAGGCTTCGGCGCGGTCTTCGGCCAAACCCAGTGTGCCCTTGATGCCTCCGGTGCGGGCACGCGAGACGTAGCAGGTCACGCCGATGGCACCGGGGTCGTCATAGGCCTCAATCAAAATATCGTGGTCGCGGCCAATCCATTGGAAGGCGGTATCGACGGTGCCAATTTTTTCGGCCCACGCTGCCCAGCTGGCACCAGCCAAGGCCAGACCAAGACAAAAATGCCGGACTGCGCGGCCAGCGCCGGTGCGCAGCTGAATGGAAGGTGTGTTCATAAAAATATGCAT
>CAIRYF010000227.1 GCA_903882725.1 uncultured Simplicispira sp. | reverse complement strand
GACAGCGAGCAGCCCCAGGTCACTTCGCTGCACTTTCGCCAAACCAACAGCGTCAGCAACCAGCCCGGCGCCCCTAAAACCCCCGTCACTTTGGTCGTCGGCAGCCAAAACGGTCAGCTCGATCCCAACGCCGGCAATGTGCAAATCACCAGCATCGGCCAGAAAGACGCGCCCGCAGACCTGCCCGAGAACGTGAGCGCGCCGCTGGGCCTTTTGAGCTTTACGGCCACGGTCGATACCAAAGGGAGCACGGGAAGCTTTAGCTTCTATCTGGACGGTGCCCTGAACATTAACGGCTACTTCAAGCAAAACACCAGCGGCGCCTGGGTCAACCTGGCAGACCCGGCTAACGGTGGCCGCGTGGTCAACGAGAACGGCAAAACCCGTTTGGACTTTGCCATTGAGGACGGTGGCCAGTTCGACAGCGACGGCGCCGCCGACGGCACCATCACCGACCCGGGTGCCCCCGGAAAAATGGCACTGGTGCCGCCACCGCCACCGCCACCGCCGTCAGCCGACAGCGACAACGACCAGTTCCCCGACGCCCTCGAAGCATCCCACGGCCTGAGCGTAGGCACCAAAGACAACGACGTCTTTGCCAGCACCAAGTTCTACGCCATGCAGCTGTACCGCGACACCTTGTTCCGCGAGGCAGAAGGCGAGGGACTGGCCTACTGGCAACAAGTGCTCGACAGCGGCGCGCAAAGCCGCGTCCAAGTGGCCCAAGCCTTCCTGGACTCAGCCGAATTCCAAAGCAATGCCGGCGCACTGGCGCGCCTGTACTTTGCCGCCTTTGACCGCATCCCGGACGAAGCGGGCATGAACCACTGGATGGAGCAGCTGCTCAGCCAGGGCCAGAGTCTGGAGCAAGTGGCACAGGGCTTTGCCAACAGCAGCGAATTCCAGAACCAGTACGGCAGTCTGGACAACGCAGGATTCCTCGACACGCTGTACCAGAACGTGCTCGGGCGCAGTCCAGACGAAGCGGGGAAAGCCTATTGGCTGGAGCAACTGGGCGCAGGCACCACACGCGGCGAGGTACTGGCCGGGTTTGCACAGTCGGGTGAATACCAAAGCAGCATGCGCGAAGAAGTCAGCGTCACCTTGCTGTACGTGGGCCTGTTGGGGCGCACACCGGAGCCGGGTGGCTACGCGCACTGGCTCGATGCCATCGACAGCCGCCACGGCGATGCGCTGGGAGTGATTGAGGCGTTCGTGCAGTCGCAGGAGTACCACGACCGCTTCCTGCCGGGTGAAGTCGGTATGGCAGGGCTAGTGGGACTGCCATCGACACCGACTACGCTGCTGACCGACGGACTCGGCTGAGACGCGATCGGCGGCAAGACGCCCCCCTCTTTATCGCAAGATGCAGGGGGGGGACGGCAGCGCAGACAGTGCTCCCGGATGAATGCGCAGCGATTCCGGCCTGTTCGGCCACCTGCTGCGCCAGTTGCACGCCCAGACCGGCCAGCGCGTGGTGGTGCTGGTCGATGAATACGACAAGCCGATTCTGGGCACCATCACCCCAGCGCGGCGATGACGTCTGCTGGGGCTTGCACCAGCTCAATCAGCACGCCTTCGCCGGCAATGGGGAATTGCTCGTTGCTCTTGGGATGCAGAAAAGTGATGTCGTAGCCCGCCGCGCCCTTGCGGATGCCGCCGGGGGCAAAGCGCACGCCTTGCGCTGTCAGCCATTCGACGGCGACAGGCAGATCGTCAATCCACAAGCCAATGTGATTGAGCGGCGTGGTGTGGACGGCAGGTTTTTTGGCTATGTCCATCGGCTGCATGATGTCCACTTCGACCTTGAAAGCGCCCTTGCCCATGGCCAAGATGTCTTCATCGACGTTTTCGCGCTCGCTTTGGAAGGTGCCGGTTTGCTCTAGGCCCAGCATATCGACCCACAAAGTTTTCATGCGGTTTTTGTCGGTGCCGCCCATGGCGACTTGCTGGATGCCCAGCACTTTGAAGGGGCGGGCGGTGGTGGTTTGGCTGTTGGTCATGTT
>CAIRYF010000226.1 GCA_903882725.1 uncultured Simplicispira sp. | reverse complement strand
TGCAAACATTGCGGGCTTGGCGGCGTTTTTTGCTGGCCAGCCAGCCAAAGTCCAGCGCGTCTCAGACACCGAGCTGGTGGCTGTGGGGCGCTATATCTACACCAAGGGCAACACCTGGTCGGGCGTGCCCGCGTGTACCAGTTGCCACGGCGACAAGGCCTACGGCACCGCCACCCTGCCGCGTTTGGCGGGACAAAATATGCGCTACCTGCTGTCGCAGCTCAAAGACTTCAACCTGCGCACCCGCAACAACGACAACGAAGCCATGCACTTGGTCGCCTCGCGCCTGACCGAAATGGAAACCCAGGCGGTGGCCGATTACTTGGCGCAGTTGCCCTAAAAATCCACCGATCTGCCTAGCCGCCTAGCCGCCGCGCTGGCGGCGCGCTTCGTACAGGCACACGCCGCTGGCGACAGAGACGTTCAGGCTCTCGACAGCGCCCCTCATGGGGATGCTGACCAGTGCGTCGCAGGTTTTGCGCGTCAGTTGGCGCATTCCATCGCCCTCGGCACCCAGCACCAGCGCCACCGGGCCTTTCAGGTCGGCTTGGTACAGGGTTTGCGGCGCGTCGTCGCTGGTGCCGATGAGCCAAATGTTGCGTTCTTTGAGCTCTTTGAGCGTGCGCGCAAGGTTGGTCACCATGAAGTAGGGCATGGTCTCGGCCGCCCCGCTGGCGACTTTGGCCACAGTGGCGTTGATGCCGACCGCGTGGTCTTTGGGGGCAATCACCGCGTGGGCACCGGCACCGTCGGCCACGCGCAGGCAAGCGCCAAGGTTGTGCGGGTCGGTCACGCCGTCCAGCACCAGCAGCAGCGGCTGGTCGATGCCAGCGGCTTCCAGGTCTTCCAGCAGCTCGTCGAGCGAAGTGACTTGCGCCAGCGCTTCCACGCGGGCGGCGACGCCTTGATGGCCATGGCTGCCGGCGAGTTTGGCCAAGCGCAGGCCATCGGCTTCAATCAGGCGCGCGCCAGCTTCTTTGGCACGGTCGAGAAACTGGCGCATCCGCGCATCGCGGCGCGTGGCTTCGTAGTAAATCTCGATGATGGATTTTGGGGCGGTCTTGAGGCGCACGCCCACGGCATGGAAGCCGAAGAGAACTTTGGGGGAGGACATGGGGCGCGATTATCCGGGCTTTGCCGCGCAAGCTCGGCGGCTTAACCTCGCGCCTGTCCGGCCTCGATGGTGATAACGCGCTCGCAGCGCTGCGCAATGGCGCGGTCGTGCGTCACCAGCACCAGCGTGGTGCCTTGCTCGCGGTTCAAGTCAAACATCAGCTGCATGATGGTTTCCCCGGTGGCAAAGTCCAAGCTGCCGGTGGGCTCGTCGGCCAGCAGCAGCGCTGGCTGCACCACAAAGGCGCGCGCCAGCGCCACGCGCTGTTGCTCGCCGCCGCTGAGTACCTTGGGATAGTGGTTCATGCGCTGGCTCAGGCCCACATGGGCCAGCATCTCGGTGGCGGCTTTGCGCGCATCGCGCCGGTCGGCCAGCTCCAGCGGCAGCATGACGTTTTCTAGCGCCGTCAAATTGCCCATCAGCTGAAAGCTTTGAAACACAAAACCCATTTTTTGCGCCCGCAGCGCGGCGCGGCCATCTTCATCGAGATCAAACAGGTCTTGCCCAGCCAGCCGCACAGTGCCGCGCGTGGGCGTGTCCAGTCCGGCAATGATCGACAACAAGGTGCTTTTGCCCGATCCAGACGCGCCGACAATGGCCACCGTCTCTTTGGGTGCCAGTTGCAAATGGATATCCCGCAAAATATCCAGCGTACCGGTAGAGTCGGTGACGGATTTGCACACGCCTTCCACCGCAATCAGCGGTGCGGCAGGTGTGGTAGGTGCGGTAGGTGTTGCAGAAGATTCACTCATGAAAGGCCTTGTACTTTGATTCAAAACACGTCTCGACGTGACTTTATGGTCTGGCTGGCCGCAGCCGCAGCCGCAACTACAGGCACAGGCAGCGCGCCAGCGTGGGCGCAGAGCGGCAAAAAGGCCAGCGCAGCGCCCCGCATTGTGGTGCTGGGTGATTCGCTCAGTGCCGAATACGGTCTGACACGCGGTGCGGGCTGGGTGGCGTTGCTGGAAAAGCGCTTGGCCGCAGAAAAAATCACCGCCACGGTGGTCAATGCCAGCATCAGCGGCGATACCACTTCGGGCGGGCGCGCACGGCTGGGGGCTTTACTCCAGCAGCACCGGCCCACGGTGCTGGTGATTGAACTGGGCGCCAACGATGCGCTGCGTGGTTTGCCGCTGAAAAACACGGAAGACAATTTGTCAGCCATGGCGCAAGCGGCGCGCAAGGCGGGTGCCAAAGTGTTGTTGCTGGGAATGCAGGTGCCACCCAACT
>CAIRYF010000225.1 GCA_903882725.1 uncultured Simplicispira sp. | reverse complement strand
TGCCAAAAATATGCAAAAATGCATAAATTACAAATTTAGTCTAAATTGTTTTGATTTGTATCAATTGGCTTGCGCTGCCCGCACAAGTTAAGCACCGTGCTGATGCCCACCCAGGAGGCTGTCGTGGTCGAACTCAGGCGTTTGCTCCTGCTGCCTTTGGATGACTTGCTGGTAGTGACGCGCGAATTCATCAACCCGGCAGTGTCACGCTCGGGGCCGATGAAAGGAGTCAGCGCTATTTGTTTGTCGCCATGGACCGCGCCACGCGCTGGGTCTATATGGGCATCTATCTTGCCTCGGCGGCTGAGTTGTAGAGTTTTAAGAGCGGTTAGAACGGAATGTCGTCGTCGATATCGTCAAAGCCCGAGCCAACTGGCGTGGGGGGCACCATCGGTGCAGGGGCTGCGCGCGGCGCTGCGGGTGGTTGTGCCATCGATGCCACGGGCACTTGGGTGCGCTGTTGCGGCGCGGGTGCTGCAGCGCGGCGCGGCGCTTCATAACCGCCGCCGCTTTGTTGGCCATAGCCACTTGGGTTGTTGTTGCCGCTCTGCTGGCCATAGTCGCCTTGGCCGCCTTGGCCGGCGTCCATTGGGCCGCTGGAGCCGCCGCCTTGGCGGGCACCAAGCATTTGCATTTGGTCGGCGCGAATTTCGGTAGTGAATTTCTCTACGCCCGCTTGGTCAGTCCATTTGCGCGTGCGCAAAGAGCCTTCGATGTACACCAGCGAGCCTTTGCGCAGATACTGGCCTGCAATTTCGGCCAAGCGGCCATTGAACACGATGCGGTGCCATTCGGTGGCCTCGCGCATTTCACCGCTTTGCTTGTCGCGCCATTTTTCGGAGGTGGCGATGGTGACGTTCGCCACCGCGTCGCCACTGGGAAAAGTGCGCATTTCCGGGTCACGGCCAAGGTGGCCGACGATGATGACTTTGTTAACAGAGGACATAGCTTTACCTTGAAACAGGGGGCGCTGGTTGCGCCAAACGGTCGATTGTGCCGTAAGCGCTGGTGCGCCCGCAGGCTCTAAAAGCGGCCTTAATGTGGCGCACGCCCCACCGATTGCAGCGGCCAAGTGACGACCAACCACAGCGCGGTCAGCACCGCCGTGGTGGTAAACAAACCCGGGCCGCCGCCCCATTTCAGCAGCGCGCCGCCCAAGGCACCACCGGCAAACAAACCCAGCGATTGCAGTGTGTTGTACACGCCCAATGCTGCGCCGCGCAGCGATGCTGGTGCCATGCGCGAGACCAAACTAGGCTGGCTGGCTTCGAGCGCATTAAAGCCACAAAAAAACACAAACAGCAGCAGTCCCAGCGTCCAGATACCCGGCGCTGGGCCGCTGGCTGCTGCACTGCTGACGCCATACAAACCCAGTTGCACCAGCAGTACCAGTCCAATCGACAGCAGCAGCGCACCGCGCAGGTGCCCCCGGCGCTCCAGCGAAAACAGCGCACCCATAAAGATGAACGACACCAGCACCGCTGGCAAATACACCTGCCAATGCAAGTCTTTGCCCAAACCGGCCTGCACCAGCAGCGCAGGCACTGCCATCCACATCGCCATTTGCACTGTGTGCAGTACGAAAACGCCCAAGTTCAGCCGCATCAAATCGGTATTTTTGAAGACATCGGCTGTGCGTCCGCGCTGGGTGTTTTGGTGTTGCACTGGCTCGGCTGGGACCCACCACACCACCACGGCGGCACCCAGCAGCGCCAGCGCACAGGTCAGGGTGAACAGCCCCGACAAGCCCACCCGCGCCACGAGCAGCGGTGCCACCACCAGCGCCACGGCAAACATCAGGCCAATGCTGCCGCCGACCAGCGCCATCGCTTTGGTGCGCACCACGTCGCGGGTTTGGTCGGCCAGCAGCGCCGTGACGGCCGCCGACACCGCGCCCGCGCCTTGCAGCGCGCGCCCCACCAGCAGCCCGGTGAGCGAATCGGCCAGCGCCGCCAGCAGGCTGCCCGCAGCAAACACCAGCAGCCCCAGCACGATGATGCGCTTGCGCCCAAAGCGATCGGACGCCATGCCCAGCGGCAACTGCAAAAAGGCTTGCGTCAGGCCATACATTCCCATGGCCAGACCGACCAGCGCCGGGTCATCACCGCCCGGGTATTTGCGCGCTTCAAGGGCAAACACCGGCAGCACCAAAAATAGACCCAACATCCGCAGGGCAAAAATCGACGCCAGCGAAAAACTGGATCGCCGCTCTAGCGGTGTCATGGCCGTAGAAGGTGAAGAGGCTGGAGAGGACGGGGAGGAAGAAGACACAGTAGAGGCAGTAGGCACAATAGAAACAAGCCGCAAGGCAGCGCCCAACAGCGGGCACCAGCGACAAAAAACGCCCATTGTGCGCGAACTGCCAGCGGTCGGTAGGCCAGGCACGGCAGTGTCCGCATCACTATCATGGAGGGTTTCCTTTTTGTTCAGACGCCGCCCACTGTGAACCCTGCTTTCCCCTCTGACCGCGCTCTGGCGCTGATGCCAATCAACCACATCAGTATTCGTGGCGCGCGCACGCACAACCTCAAAAACATCGACCTCGATATTCCGCGCAACCAGTTGGTGGTGATTACCGGGCTGTCGGGTTCAGGCAAATCGAGCTTGGCGTTTGACACGCTGTATGCCGAGGGCCAGCGCCGCTATGTCGAAAGCCTGTCGACCTACGCGCGCCAATTCTTGGGCCGCCTGGACAAGCCCGATGTCGATTGGATTGAAGGCCTGTCGCCCGCCATTGCCATCGAGCAAAAAGCCACCAGCCACAACCCGCGCTCGACCGTCGGCACTGTCACCGAAATCCACGACTACCTGCGCCTGCTCTACGCCCGCGCTGGCACGCCGCACTGCCCCGAGCACCACCAGCCGCTGCAATCGCAAACCGTCAGCCAGATGGTCGATGCCGTGCTGGCG
>CAIRYF010000224.1 GCA_903882725.1 uncultured Simplicispira sp. | reverse complement strand
CCGCCACAATTTTGGTTTCTAAATTGGGCAGCGGCGTAATGTTCCAGTTGGGTTTGCTGCGGTCAATCGGCTGGCTGACAATCAAGGCGATAAAAAAGCGTAGCTTGGCAATTTGCACCGCAATGGGCTGTATGTCCGAGCCAAAAATGCACTTTTCAATCAGATAAAGCTTGCGCGTGTAATCGGCATAGGCGGGGTCGGCAAAGTCTTGGCTGTGCTTGTGCAGGGCGGCTTCGGCCTCGTCTATCTCGGTATCGCGTTGCAGCGGGTCGGGGATTGTTTTGGCCAGTGCCAGCCGCTGCTGCAACGGGGCCAAATTTTGTGTGCGCCAGCGGCGGTTGTCGGGGTCCAGTTTTTGCAGCGCGGCAAACAGTTTGGCCAGCATCCCCATCGGAAAGGCGCCCGAGCCGCAGGCGGGGTCGAGCACCTTCAGGTTTTCAATGGCGGCCACCAGCGTATCGGCCTCGGCGGGGTTGAAGCTGTGCTCAATGTCGGCGTGCGAGAGCAGCTGGCGCAACTCTGGTTCGCGTTGTTCGCCTTGGGGCAGGTGGCGGGCAAAGTAGGCAATCAGCGCCTCGTCCACCATGTAGTCCACCACTTCGCGCGGGGTGTAGAACGAGCCGGACTGTTTGCGCGCCGTGTTGCGGGTGTCGGGGTTGTAGCTGGCCAGCAGGTTTTCAAACACCTTGCCCAGCAGCTCGGGGTCGAGTGCCACCTCCTCGTCCAGCGGCGTGTTTTCATCTACCGTGAATTTGTAATTGTTGAGCAGGTCGATCAGTCCGCGCACCGGGTAGCGTTTGCCCCTGGTGTCAAACTCGTCGTTGAGTTCAGCATCTGCCACGCCGTCAAAAAACAGCTTGTTGGGTACCTTGGCACGGGCCTCGGGGCGGCGCGAGAAGCCATCCACCCGCAACACCCATTGGCTGCCTTCTTTCACGGCCAGTTTTTTCAGCTCGGGTCGGCGGGCCAGGTCTTGCTCGGTCAGTTGCTCGTCCAGGCATTCAAACAGGCCACCATTCAAAAACGGGACGTGGGCAAAGTAATCCTGCAACACGGTATCGGGCTGCACAAAGGCATCGCGGTAGCGGTACACCAGCCCAATCAGGTAGTCGCCTTTCATGCCGCTGCCCGTTTGCGCCCAGCGGCGCTCGGCACCCATTTCGGTGTTCAGGGTGGCAAAAAACAGGTTTTGCAGGATGGCCTGGTAATAGTTGCTGGCCTCGGGGGCTGCATCAGGGGCTTGTTTCAGCAGGGTTTTGAGGGCCGCGCGCTCAAACAGGGCTTGCGGCACCAGACCACGCTCTTTGATGAACCAGACAAAAATCAGCCGCGTCAGCAGGCGAATCACGCCGATGGCGTTGCGCTCCTCGGGCTTTTCGCCACCGCCTTGCGGAAAGTCCACCTGCTTGACGGCCCACATATACCACCAGGCCAGCTCTTTGTAGAAGGTTTCGTTAAGCTTTTGCGTGGACAGCACGCCAATCCAGGCATCGTAAAGCTCGCGGAAGTTGCCGGGGCGGCGCTTGTCGCCCAGGTTTTGCAACGCCAGCTGCGCCAGGATGTGGATGTGGGCGGTGTGCGGGTGCGTCAGCCCCACGTCCTTGATGACGGTAATGCGCGGGTCAAGCACCTCGCGGCTGGCATCGCGCAGGTGCTGGCGGCGGTCAATCACGGCCAGCGACAGGCCGTCGCCATAGCGAAACAGCACGATGGCAGGCATGGGGAAACGCTTGTTCAGCCCGCGTGTGATGGCGGCCAGTTGTGTGCGCGTCCATGTTGCGCCTTGCAGTTCAATGGCCAGAAACACAAACGATTCAATCTGACTGGGTGCCATATCGCTGTCTGCACCCAACGGGGTTTGCCCCAAAGCCAGAGAAGGAATTTCGTCATTCGTCAACTGGAATAGGAAGGTGCAAGAGTTCCAATGCGCTGCCAGCAGCTTGCTGCGGTCAATGCTGCCCAGATCGGGGCGAAATTGCTCGATATTGCCCAGTAGCTCCTCGGCAGTGTGGCCAAGGTTGGCTGTTTTTTGGCTGCTGTAGCCCAGTGCTGCCAGTAAGTCTGTGGCAGCTTGGGTTAATGGTTTGTGGGCGAAGGTCGTTAGTGCGTGGTGTACAGCTTCACGCTGCGCGGTGGATGGTTGTTCAGCCATTGTGGTTGTCCTTAATCACCAGCCAGGTGATGAGATCGAAATCGGCGCTGCCTTGGATGGTGACCTGG
>CAIRYF010000223.1 GCA_903882725.1 uncultured Simplicispira sp. | reverse complement strand
CCCACTGGTGCGTGAAACGCTTGGCGTGCCGGCGCAGCAGAAGTTACTGTTTGGAATCTCTTTCGGCTATGAGGACACGACCGACAAGGCCAACCGTTGCCGGGTGGCGCGAGCGCCGCTTGAAGACGTGGTGAGCTTTCACCTTTGATGAGAGCGACCGCGCACCTGCGCAGTCGTTTTCATTCAGTGTGTACGTTGTCTGCGCCAAAGAAGGCGCGCATGTGCACCACCAGTCCATCCGCGTTAAAGCGGAAGGTGTCGATCGGGCGAATCGTCATGCGCTTGCCTTTCATGGGAAACGACACGCGAAACGCGAATGCTGCCTCGCCCGCCACCGCGCGGATCGGTCCTTCCAGTTCGACTTCCAGTTTGAATGCGACGGAGGCCGCATAGAAAGCACGGATTTCAGCCTTGCCTTTTTTGGGCGCACTGCCCACCGGATCTTCCACCACTGCGTCGTCGGCATACAGAGCGACGATGGCATCCGGATCGGCTGCATTGAGTGCGTGCACATAGCTGTTCACGACGGCGTGCATGTGTTCAAGTGTTGGCATACGCGACCTTAACCATCTTAAAACTGGGTGGGACGCATCATGGCGTCGATACCGCCATCGGCATACAGCTGAATGCCGTGCACAAAGCTGCTGGCAGTACTCATGAGAAAAGCAACGGTGGCGGCAATTTCAGCCGGTTCGGCACGGCGTGCCATCGGCGCCACAAAATTCTTGATAGCTTCGCTGAAACGCGGGTCCTGCAGACCGGCTTGCAGCAGCGGCGTTTCAGTGGCGCCGGGTGCCACCGTGTTCAAACGCACCCCAGCTGCACCCCAGGTCTGCACGCGCTTACGCACTGCCACTGTCAGCGCATTCTTGGAGCCGGCATATGCCAGGTTGCCACCCTGGGCGCCGGCCGCTGTCACGATGGCATTGACCTTGGCTTCATCACCTGCTTCGCAGGCTTCTGCCAAAGGATTCTTGCTCCACGGCAAATGCACCGAGGCCACCGAAGAGATCACCACGGCAGCAGGATTTTGGCCCTTGCTCAAGGCCGGCAAAAGCGCGTCCAGCAACTCCACAGCGCCAAAGAAGTTGACCGACGCGATCAGTGACATCGGCATGGTCTGACCGCCAAGTCCGGCACACAGCACCAGGCCATCCAGCGTGCCCCCACAGCGCTCCATCACTTGCGCGATCACGGCCTGACGGCCAGTAGCGTTAGACAGGTCGCCCGTAATATCAGCATTGCGCAGATCGACGCCGATGACGGTGTGGCCTGCAGCTTGCAGGGCAGATCGGGTGGCGGCTCCAATGCCGGAAGCAGAGCCGGTAACGAGGGTAAGTGGCATGGGGAATGTCCTTTCTGTGAAGTGTTTCGTTTTTATAGGGCTGCAGCCAGTTCAGGCGCAGCGACAAACAAGTCTGCCACCAGCCCGTAGTCGGCCACCGAGAAAATCGGTGCTTCGGCATCCTTGTTGATAGCCACAATCACCTTGCTGTCCTTCATACCGGCCAGGTGCTGAATAGCACCCGAGATGCCGCAGGCGATATACAACTGCGGCGCCACGATCTTGCCGGTCTGCCCCACTTGCCAGTCATTAGGCGCATAGCCCGCGTCCACCGCAGCGCGCGAGGCACCCATAGCCGCGTTGAGTTTGTCCGCCAGCGGCGTGATGATTTCAGTGAACTTCTCGCTAGAACCCAGAGCCCGACCACCGCTGACGATGATCTTGGCCGAGGTCAGTTCGGGGCGATCGTTCCTGGCAATATCAGAACCCAGAAAGGTCACGCTAGTGGATGCCGCAACAGCGGCAAGAGTTTCCACAGCAGCACTGCCACCAGTCGCAACCACCGGATCAAAACCAGTAGTGCGCACCGTCAACACCTTGATACCGTCAGTCGCCTGCACCGTGGCAACAGCATTGCCAGCGTAAATAGAACGCTCAAAGGTATCGGCGCTGATCACCTTCGTGATGTCCGAGACCTGCCCGACATCTAGCTTGGCCGCCACGCGTGGCGCAATGTTCTTGCCGGACGCAGTCGCCGCAAAAACGAGGTGACTGTAATCGGCAGCAATGGCCAGCACTTGCGCCGTGACGTTCTCAGCCAGACCATGTTCCAGCCCCGCGTCATCAGCGTGAATCACTTTGGCAACGCCAGCAATTTGTGCGGCCGCAGCCGCTGCACCCGCGGCGTTAAACCCAGCCACCAGCACATGCACATCGCCACCACACTGCGCAGCAGCCGCAATGGTATTCAGCGTGGCAGCCTTAATAGTGGCGTTGTCATGTTCAGCAATAACAAGAGAGGTCATCGAAAGGACTTTCAAAAAAGATGATTCGTATAGTCAAACGCAAGGCGGCGTGGCGCTTAGCGCAGCGGCATAAAGGAGGAGCCCGCTCGAGCGGGCGAGGGACAGCCGAGGAGCTGAGCGCCACGGTGCCCTGCGTTCCCTCGCAAATGACCAACAGAGCAGCCCAACCACACAGCCCTCACCGAAGAAGAGCGCACTAGATTACCTTTGCTTCGTTCTTGAGTTTGTCGACCAAGGCTGCCACATCAGCCACCTTGATACCCGCGCTACGCACTGGCGGCTCCACCACCTTGAGCGTCTTGATACGCGGCGCCGCATCCACGCCAAGGTCTTCAGGTTTCACGGTTTCCAGCGGCTTCTTCTTGGCCTTCATGATGTTGGGCAGCGTCACATAGCGCGGCTCGTTCAAACGCAAATCGGTCGTGATGATGGCGGGCAGCGAGAGAGACAAGTTCTCCGAGCCGCCGTCCACTTCGCGCGTGGCCAGCAGTTTGCCATCCACGACAACAACCTTGCTG
>CAIRYF010000222.1 GCA_903882725.1 uncultured Simplicispira sp. | reverse complement strand
ATGGTCACCGCCGCCTCCAGCGCAGACGCCGCCGTGGTGCTGGTGGACGCCACCAAGCTGGACTGGCAAAACCCGCAGCTGGCGCTGTTGGAGCAGACCCGTCGCCATAGTCTGCTGGTGCATTTGCTGCGCGTGCCCTCGCTGGTGTTTGCCGTCAACAAATTGGACGCGGTGGACAACCCCGAGCTGGCGTGGCAGCACATCAGCGCTGCGCTGGCGCAGTTTGCCCAAGACGCCGGTATCAGCGTGCGCGCCACGGTGCCGGTGTCGGCGCTCAAGGGCTGGAACGTGGTTACGCCGCGCCCCGATTGGTGCGGCTACACCGGCCCCAGCCTGCTGGATCTGTTGGAGCAACTGCCCACCATTGCCGCCGAAAGCGACTTGCCTCTGGCGTTTCCGGTGCAGTGGGTGGAGAAATTTTCGGCGTCGGCGGACACCTCGCAAGGCCGGCGCGTGTTTTGGGGCCGTGTCGCCACGGGCACGGTGGCCATCGGCGCTGCGGTGCAGGTTTTTCCCAGCGGCCAAACGGCCAGCGTGGCGCAGGTGATTGATCACGCGCGCCGCCCCGGCGCGGTGGCAGCAGGCCAAAGCGCAGGGCTGGTACTTGACAGAGAAGTCGATGTCTCGCGTGGCGATTGGATTGTGGCGCTGGCCCCGGCCAGCGCGGCGCTTGTCGCTGACGATGACTTTGACAGCGCCCCGGTCAGCAGCAGTGCTTGGCCTGCGCAGCGCAGCATCTCGGCCACGCTGGCGTGGATGGACGACGAGCCGCTGGTGGTGGGGCGCGTCTATTGGGCGCTGCACGGTCACCGCTGGGTCAAAACCAAAGTGCAGCGCGTGCTGCACCGCTTGAACGTCCACACGCTGGCCGAAGAGGGCGCAGACACGCTGGCCGCCAACGCCATCGGCCATGTGCAATTGCTGCTGCAAGAGGCGCTGCCCGTGGCGTCGTTCGCCCAGTCGCGCGTACTGGGTTCGTTGATACTGGTGGACACCGCCAGCCACCGCACTGCCGCTGCCGTGTTGGTGCAATAGCGCGGCGATTGCAGGGTTACACGCTCAGCGCCGGGTGTAAACCCTTAAAATTTGCCCCTCCCCACGTATCTTTAGAAAAAAGCCATGACACACGTAGTCTCCGAAAACTGTATTAAGTGCAAATACACCGATTGTGTCGACGTGTGTCCCGTCGATTGCTTTGTTGAAGGCCCCAATATGCTGGTCATCAACCCCGATGAATGCATCGACTGCGCCGTGTGCGTGCCCGAGTGCCCCGCCAACGCCATCTTTGCCGAAGAAGACCTGCCCCCGGCCGAGTTGGCCTTCATCAAAATCAACGCCGACCTGACCAATGCCAAGGGCTGGAAACCCATCACCAAGCGCAAAACAGCTTTGCCCGACGCAGACGAGTGGAACGGCCAGCCGGGCAAGGTCAAAGACTTGCAGCGCTGAACGCATCCCACCCTTATGACTGCCGCCGCCGCTGCTGCTGACACCGCCATCGATACCGATGTGGTGGTGATTGGCGCGGGGCCGGTGGGGCTGTTTCAGGTGTTTCAGCTGGGCTTGCAGGGCTTGCGCGCCCACCTGATCGACGCCCTGCCACACCCTGGCGGCCAGTGCGCCGAGTTGTATGGTGACAAACCGCTGTACGACATTCCCGGCTTGGTGTTTTGCACTGGACGCGAACTGGTGCAGCGCTTGCAACAGCAAATAGCGCCGTTTGCGCCGCACTGGCATGGCGGCCAGCAGGTAGAGCAACTGACGGCGCAGCCTGACGGCAGCTTTATCGTCGCCACCAGTGTCGGCACGCGGCTGCGCGCGCGTGCGGTGTGTATTGCTGCGGGGGTTGGCGCTTTTGTGCCGCGCACGCTCAAGGTGGCGGACTTGGACAGGGCACCTTGGCTGGGCACGCAACTGCTCTACCACTGGGACAGCGAAAGCGCACCGGCGCAATTGGCAGGTCAGCAGGTGGTGGTGCATGGCGGCGACGCCCCAGCGGTGGCGCAGGTGCTCGCTTGTGCAGGTGCAGCGCAGCCGCCTGCCAGCATCACCTTGCAACACCGGCGCGACGTGTTTGATGCGCCGCCCGAGCAACTGGCGCAGTTGCAAGCCTTGCGCAGCGCCGGGCGCGTGCAGGTGGCCATTGGCCAGATCAGCGCCGCCGACAGCGTGGCTGGCCGCTTAAGCGCCTTGCAGTTGCTCACCCCAGACGGCAGCACGCAGCGTTTGCCGGTCAATGTGCT
>CAIRYF010000221.1 GCA_903882725.1 uncultured Simplicispira sp. | reverse complement strand
GTGTGCCTTGCGCTGGAAGATTGAGCAATTTCACCGAGAACTCAAACAGTTGACGGGTATTGAGAAGTGTCAGGCAAGAAAGTCGAGAATTCAAAGGAACCATATTGCTTGTGCTGTTTTGGTTTGGATTCGATTGACAGCCATTGCTAGAAAAATTGGCACGAATGTTTATCGACTGAAAGAAGAAATGCTTTCCAGTTATTTGCGGCAGGAGCTGCGCAGTCCGTCTGTTTCTATGGGGTTTGCGTAAGTCCTATTAGAAGGAACCCTTATGAGCCGCATTGCAGTGACTGAAAAAATCATTTCCACCAAAGTCAGCCAAGGCCTCAAGTGGTCAGAAGTGGCGCAGAAAGTGGGCTTGAGCAAAGAATGGGTGACGGCGGCCTGTTTGGGTCAGATGACGCTCAATGCCGATCAAGCGGCCATCGTCGGCGATATTTTTGGCCTGACGGCCAATGAGCGCCAGTGGCTGATGGTGGCACCGTACAAAGGCTCTTTGCCCACCAGCGTGCCAACCGACCCACTGATCTACCGCTTTTATGAGCTGATCAGTGTGTATGGCAGCACCTTCAAAGAGCTCATCCACGAAGAATTTGGCGACGGCATCATGAGCGCCATCGACTTTCGCATGGACTTGGCGCGCGAGACAGACCCCCACGGCGACCGCGTCAACATCACCCTGTCAGGCAAATTTTTGCCTTATAAAACGTATTAAATCGTATTAAAGCGCATTGATCATATGGATTGTATTGATCGTATTGACGCCTTATTGCTATCAAAAATGATAGCTTAAACCGCACTATACATAAGGGCTAGAGCTGTTTTTGGCCTAAAAACTGCTTCGCAGCATGACAGCATGACAACTTCTTTTTTTGCCCCCAACCCAGCGCTGGTGCCTTGGCGCCAAGATGCCCGCACCATGGGACTGATTGGGCTGGCGCATGGTGTGTCGCACTTTTTTCATCTGCTGCTGCCGCCGCTGTTTCCGTGGCTGATCACGGAGTTTGGCTTTAGCTACTCTGAGCTGGGGCTGCTGGTGTCGGTGTTTTTTGTTATCTCAGGCGTCGGTCAGGCGTTGTCGGGGTTTGTGGTCGATCGCTTTGGCGCGCGCCCCATTTTGTTTGCGGCGCTGCTGTGCTTTGCTTTGGCTGGCGTGGCGGCGGGCATGGCGCAGGGCTACAACGGCTTGTTGCTGGCCTCGGCGTTGGCTGGGCTGGGTAACGCGCCGTTTCACCCGGTCGATTTCACTATTTTGAACAAGCGCATCTCCCCGCAGCGTTTGGGCCATGCCTTTTCGGTGCATGGCATTACGGGCAATTTGGGTTGGGCGGCTGCGCCGGTCTACATGATTGGCATCACCACACTGACCGGCTCGTGGCGCACGGCGGCGCTGTGCAGTGCAGTGCTGGTGCTGCTGGTGCTGGTGGTGTTGGTGCTTAACCGCGACGCGCTGGACGACAGCCACGGCATTGGCACCGTGGCGCTATCGCACGGCGCAGGGACGCCTGCGCCAGAGCACCCGCTGGCCTTTTTGCGCCTGCCCTCGGTGTGGCTGTGTTTTTCGTTCTTTTTCTGGACTACTTGCGCGCTCAGTGCCATTCAGAGCTTTGCCAGCCCGGCGCTGCAAAAAATGTACGGTCTGCCGCTGTCGCTGACCTCGATGGTGGTGACGGGCTATATGTTGTGCAGCGCCGCTGGCATGGTGGTGGGCGGCTTTTTGGTGGGGCGCGTGGTGCGGCTAGAGCGTTTGATTTCTGTCTGCCTGCTGGCCGCTGGTGCCATGCTGGTGGTGGTCGGTTGGGGTGTGTTGCCGGGCATGGCTGCAATGGCGCTGGCTGCGCTGGCTGGCATTGGCTCTGGGCTGGCCGGGCCGTCGCGCGATATGTTGATCAAGCGCGCTGCGCCGCCCGGTGCCACGGGCCGCGTTTATGGCACGGTGTATTCGGGGCTGGACTTGGGCTTTGCCATGGCGGCACCGGTGTTTGGTGCGTTGCTGGATCGCGGCATGGTGCCAAGCATCTTTTATGGCTCGGCGGCGGCTTTGGTGTTGGGGGTGGTGTCGGCCACTTGGGTCGGTGCGGGCGTGGCGCGCAAAAGCGCTTGAGGC
>CAIRYF010000220.1 GCA_903882725.1 uncultured Simplicispira sp. | reverse complement strand
TCTCAGTTCTCAGTTCTCAGTTCTCAGTTCTCAGTTCTCAGTTCTCAGTTCTCAGTTCCCAGTTCTCAGTTCCCAGTTCCCAGTTCCCAGACCCTGGATCAATGCGTCTGTAGCACTACTTGGCTGTATAGGCGCTGTACCTCGCAGGCTTGCGCCAGCGAGGAGCCCGGAGCCAGCAGTGCAGCGCTGCCAGCAGCAACGCCCCAGCGCAACGCTTGCTCTGGCGCTTCGCCGCGATCTAGCGCCCAGATCAGTGCGGCCAAAAAGCAGTCACCAGCGCCGGTAGTGCCGCTGCTGGCGGCTATTGGCAAGGCGCACGCTTGCCAGACACCTTCGCGCGTAGCCAGCACCGCGCCCTGTTCGCCGGCCGACAGCGCCACCATTTCGGCCTGACCACTGCGCACCAAAGCACTGGCAGCAGCGCGCCACTGCGCGGCATCGGTCAGTGCCGCGCCGGTCAGCTCGCGCAGTTCGCGCAGGCTGGGTTTGACCAGGTACACCCCCTCCTGTAGCGCCGCCGCCAGCGCTGGCCCTTGGGTGTCGAGCACCACGCGGCTGGGGTTGGGATTGGCACGGGCTTGCTGGATTAAGCGGGCATAAAAATCATCGGGCACGCCCGGCGGCAAACTGCCACTGGCCACCAACCAGCGCGGTGCTTGCAGTTGCAGTTGGGCCAAGCAGCCTTGCCATTCAGACGCCAGTACCGTCGGGCCGGGCAGCACAAAACGGTATTCGTTGCCGCTGCGGGTTTCAACTACGGATAGATTCTCGCGCGTGGTGCCAGCAATTGGCAGCGCGTGCATTGGCACGCCCTCGGCGTCCAGTAGCTGGCAGGTGTGCGCTCCGGTGACGCCACCTGACAAGTGCCAAGCCTGCACATCCGCGCCCAAGCGGTGCAGTACGCGCGCTACGTTAATACCGCCGCCGCCGGGGTGGCGCAGCATGGTGGCGCAGCGCATTTTGTGCGTGTGCTCCAAATGCGCAGTGGTGGTGGACAAGTCCAGCGCCGGGTTGAGTGTCAGGGTCAGAAAATCGGTCATGGCGCAATGGTACGTCTGCACGATGCAGGTTCAACCTCTGTGCTGGTTTACCAAGGCAGCGGCTCCATGCCCATGCACAGCGTGTTGATGTCGGGAAAATGCCAGCGCTCCAAGTCTTCGCGCGCAATGATTTTGTCGGGGCAGCCGGGGAGCGATAAGTCGATCACTTCGGGCGTAACACGTTGGTCGGTGGTAGTGCAAAAGAAGGTGTTGACGCGCGGCAGCAGCAGCGAACCGGGCGACTGCTCAATCACGACGCCAATGCGGCCCGAGCTTAGGCGCACCAGCGAACCAATCGGATAGATGCCCAGGCTTTTGACAAACGCTTGCAGCAGCTTGGTGTCAAAGTGCGCTTGGCTCCATTCGGCCATGCGCCGCAGCGATTCGGACGGATCCCAGCCGCGCTTGTAGGGTCGGTCTGAGGTGATGGCGTCGTAGACATCGCAAATTGCCGTCATTTTGGCAATCATGCTGATGGTGCTGCCGTCGAGTTTTTCAGGGTAGCCCTTGCCATCGACTTTTTCGTGGTGGTGCAGGCAGGCATCGAGCACTGCGGCATCTTGCATACCGCCTTGCAGCAACATACGGTAGCCCTCGACCGGGTGGTTACGCACCACGGCAAACTCTTCATCAGTGAGCTTGCCTGGTTTGTTGAGCACGGCCAGTGGGATGCGGGCTTTGCCCAGGTCGTGCAACAGGCCTGCCATACCGGCGGTGCGCAGTTGCGCCTCGTTCAGCTTCATTTGTCGGCCCAGCGCCATCATCAGTGCGCACACCGCGACCGAATGCATATAGGTGTAGTCGTCTGCGCTTTTAAGGCGCGCCAAGCTGATCAAGGCGTTAGGGTGGCGGGCAATGGAGGCAGAGATTTCTTCCACCATCACCCGCAAATCGGGTACCTCTAATGCCCGGCCCAGCCGTGCTTCGTTGAACATCGACACCACGGCGCTTTTGGATCGCCGACAGATATTGGCTGCTTGGGCCAATTCTTCTTGCATGCTGGTAGAGCACAGTGGTGCCAGCGGCT
>CAIRYF010000219.1 GCA_903882725.1 uncultured Simplicispira sp. | reverse complement strand
CCGGCGCGCCTTCTTCGGTAAAGGCCACGCACCAGCTGGCGCCTTCGCCCTCGGCAAAGTTGTCGTCGGCGGCGCCGGCAAATCCTGCGCCTTCAAACAGCGCAATGACGGGCTCGGCCGACAGCGTTTGCGACAAATAGTCGCGCAAGCCGTCTTTGTATTGCCAAGTTTGCGTCTCGCGGGTTCTCTCATTGAGCAGCGTCACCGACACGCCGGGCATCAGCACCGCTTTGCTGCGCAGCAGATGCACCAGCGTGGGCATCGGCAGTTGGCTCGATTCAAAATATTTGGCGTCGGGCCACGCACGCACGCTGGTGCCTTGACGCCGGTCGCCGCTCACTTGGGCGCGCAGGGCCAGCGGCTCGATGACGTCGCCGCCAGCAAACACCAGCGTGGCCACGTGGCCTTCGCGGTGGCTGGTCACTTCCATGCGCTGCGACAGCGCATTGGTCACCGAGACGCCCACACCGTGCAGGCCACCGGAGAAGCTGTAAGCGCCGCCCTTGCCTTTGTCAAACTTGCCACCGGCGTGCAGTTGGGTGAACACCAACTCGATAACGGGCGCATTTTCTTCGGGGTGCAGGCCAAACGGAATGCCCCGGCCATCGTCGTCAATGGCAACGGAGCCATCGGCGTGCAAGGTGACTTTGATTTTTTTACCGTGCCCCGCCAAGGCTTCGTCGGCGGCGTTGTCCAGCACTTCTTGGATGATGTGCAGCGGGTTGTCGGTGCGCGTGTACATACCCGGGCGCTGCTTGACGGGCTCTAGGCCTTTAAGGACACGGATCGAGCTTTCAGAATATTCGGACGGAATTGCGAGGGGGGGGGTAACAGCCATGGTGCGCGATTGTAGTGCTGGTGTTATTTACAGTATTTTGCGCCCCACGGGCCTCCCTGTCATCCCGGTGTCAAGCAACAAACCACGCCATTCATTACATTTGGGCGATGTCTTCTGAAACTCGCAAACTCTCCATGTTCCAGGTGCTCGCCTGCGGCGCCGCCATCGTCACCCTGTCTATGGGCATTCGCCACGGCTTTGGCCTGTGGCTGCAACCCATCACGCAAGAGATGGGTTGGACGCGCCAATCGTTTGCGCTGGCCATGGCGGTGCAAAACCTGTCGTGGGGCGTGGTCGGCATTTTTGCAGGCATGGCGGCCGACCGTTTTGGCGCTTTTCGCGTGCTGATGGGCGGGGCGCTGCTGTACGGCCTGGGACTGGCTGGCATGGCGCTGTCACCGACCGAAACGCTGTTTACCTTGACCACCGGCGTGATGATTGGTTCGGCACAGGCGGGCACCACCTACGCCATCATTTACGGCGTGCTGGGGCGTCAAATTGCGCCCGATCGGCGCTCGTGGGCGATGGGCGTGGCGGCGGCAGCGGGCTCGTTTGGGCAATTTTTGATGGTGCCACTGGAGGGTTTTCTCATCACCACGCTGGGCTGGCAAACGGCCTTGCTGACGCTGGCGCTGATGGTGCTGCTGATCGTGCCACTGGCGCTGGGCCTGCGCGAGCCGGGCTTTAAGGGTTCGGCACCGGTGCAGCGCAGCCAAAGCATTGCCCAGGCCATGGGCGAGGCGTTTGGCTACCGCAGCTTTTTATTGCTGACGGCGGGCTACTTTGTCTGCGGTTTTCAGGTGGTGTTTATTGGTGTGCATATGCCCAGCTATCTGAAAGACCACGGCTTTTCTCCGCAGGTGGCCAGTTATGCGCTGGCGTTGATTGGGCTGTTTAACGTGTTTGGCACTTATATGGCTGGCGCTTTGGGCCAGCGCCTGGCCAAGCGGCATATTTTGGCGTTCATCTATTTCACCCGCGCCGTGGTTATCAGCGTGTTTTTGCTGGTGCCGCTGTCTCCTACCAGCGTGTATATTTTTTCTGCTGTGATGGGCGCGCTGTGGCTGTCCACCGTGCCACCCACCAATGCCTTGGTGGCACAAATTTTTGGTGTGCAGCATTTGTCGATGCTGGGTGGCTTTGTGTTT